>JBFFJV010000305.1:0-3349 GCA_041555695.1 Thiohalomonadaceae bacterium
AGCCTGAACCACTGGCGAGGGGATGCGGTTTGAGCTGCCTCTTTATTAGCCGTGTTTGCTGACATGATGCTTCCTCTAAATAGAATAGATTTGAGTGTAGACTAACGACGGAACCTAAGGGTAGCAGTACTCTTTTATCGTCTACATCTGAGGATTAAATGGTGTTGAGCCATTTAATTGTAATATTAGTGGAAACTGTGTTCTGCCCACGGTTTTTTTTGGACTCATTCTTTCATTCGATGAAAGGGGAGTAGATACGGGGATGAGTATTCTACAGCGAGAACGAATTAAGGTATGCTTTGAATCAATACATCAACGATTTCTACAATCACAGACGGTTGCACTCAGGGATTGGATATCATGCACCAGCAGAATATGAGCGCATGGCAGCATAAACAAAACACATATCCACTTTATGGGGCGGAAGATCAATTGTCGTTAAGTAGTAAGAGTGCGGAACAGCGTTATGCCTTTTGGGACGCATTGGCGGACTTCAGCAGCGGTGATATGGATGATGCTGCATTGCAGTTTTGCATGCGTCAGGTCGCTTCTTTTATCGACTCGCCACAGGGGTTCTGGGCTGGGACTGTCCGGATAGGACATGACAAGGTAGCCCAGGATGATCCTTATAGAGGTTGGCGCCTCGGTGCATGGGAGGCAATGGGCCATACACGTGATAGCAGTCCCGAGTGGATGCGCATAGCCGCGCGCACATTCAACACATCCGGCACTCGCGACTTAACAGCAACTCATCATATTTTGGCACAGACCGGTCAGTTTCGGGTGTACGCACTGAGCAAAGGTGTGGTCGACCTTGAGGCGTATCGTCAGACAGAGACCTACGACTATTACTTCCGTCAACAAGGGATCGTCGACCGGTTATGGATCATGGCTCCCGTCAACGAAGATAGCGAGTCATGCTTCTGTTTCGACCGCCTCGAAGGCCAGTCTGAATATCACGAGCGTGATGTCAACGCGGCAGCGGAGGCACTGCGCGGGATAAAATGGTTTCATCGTCAGCTGCTATTGTGTCGCGGCCTGGGCGTGGCAGAGGAGAGCCTTACGCCGGCAGAGAGTGGAATCGTGCGGGAATTGCTCACTGGGGCAGCGGAGAAAGAGATCGCCGGCCGCTTGAACCTTACCCCCGCCAGCACACATCAGTACGTGGTGCGCGTCTTTCGAAAATTCGGGGTACGTAAACGATCCGAATTCATGTCCCTGTGGCTAAGAGGGGGAAACTGAACGAGTAAAAGGAAACCCTGTGTTAGCGGGGTTCCCTCTGGATTTTACACCTCAGGTACTGACGCCTTTAATTCCTGAATAGTCGCCCGATGGTTTTGCCATACCAACCTGTGTCGCTCCTACCATGGAAATAGAGGAGCACAGTGTTGGTATAATCGAGGTCTTCGTTCTTGATGTGGTTTGACAGCCAGATACGCAGGTCTGACAGCAGCTGCTTTGCAATATCCTCGCCCCGTTCCATTCTTTCGCGATAACCCTGTACACGCAGCTCAAATGAGCGGTGTACCTGGCAGTGCGCTTCATAATGGGGATAACCGGCCTCCTTCATCATCTCCTCCTCAAAGGAGAAATGACTGCTGGTATAGTTGACCACCTCTTCGAGTACCACCAGTATCCCATCCCTGTCACGAAGTCTGATCGCGGCATAAAGCCTGTTGATATATTCGACGATCTGCCGGTGCTGTGAATCAATGATATTGATCCCTGTCTCCAGCCCGCTGTCCCACTCCATATACGCCATCTTGGCACCTCACACTGCTGTTCATCTCGCCCCGTGTAACCGGCGGCCACTCATTACCCAACCCTTTCGTCTACCCCCTGCACCGTCCGCCACAACGCACGACGCTGACATCCGCCCTGCTTCACTTATATCGCCATCTGCATGGCCTCAGTAAATGCACCGTACTGGTGTGCCACCTCGTGTTCAGCACGTTCCCGGTGCCCCTCCATGATATCCATGCGCTCCAGCAGCAGCCCAACCAGCCTGGCATCAAGCTTCCCCCTATCGGCGAGGGATTGCAGCGTTGTCACGACCTCTGACGATGACTTACGCCCACGGTAGGGGCGCTGCTCTGATAGCGCGGTAAACACATCGGCGACAGCGATGATGCGTGAGCCGAGCGGTATCTCGCGCCCATGACAACTGTCAGGGTAGCCACTCGCGTCGAGTCGCTCATGGTGTTGTGAGGCCCAGGTCACCACATCCTCCATCCCGGTGATATGTTCCAGTACTCGACGCGTGTAATAGACGTGCGTGCGCATGTGGTTATACTCGTCCGGATCCAGCCGCCCGTTCTTCTCCAGGAGTTCACGCGGTATTGCCAACTTGCCGATGTCGTGCAGGTAGCCTGCCAGTTCAATCTTCCGGCAATCGGTATAGGGCATGCCGCACTGCGCCGCCAGCGCGGCGCTAACCCGCGCCACGCAGCTTGAGTGCATGGCGGTAAAGCTGCAGCGAAAGTCGATCACCCTGGCCATCAGCCGGGCGAAATCCTGCAGGTCTTCGCCATCCAGCTCGATATCGCGTTCCTTGACCGATGCCACCATGCGCTGGCTCACCCCCGGCGACACCATGTCCAGCCAGAAGGAATCCCGCCTTGCCAGCCTTTCGAAGGCGTCGACCGCGAGTGGAGCATACTGCCGGCCGGATTCGTTTTTTATCGCCGCGACAATATCATCCACCCTGTCCAGGATCTCGACACGAGAGCGAGCCACATGGGCATCGATGCCGTCGGCAAGGTGCAGGATGTGGCTGGCCATGGGGATGGCATCCCCTCCATCCTCCATGCCAGCGAATGACCAGCTGACGTGGTGGAAACGGATAATGCGCGCCACCTTTTCCATATGGCCGAACTCGCGCAACAACATCCAGCCGCGTACGGCATGGTCATGCACATTGTCACCATCGTCCACCAGTAGCTCCCGGCGCTCCTCATCAGAGAGGATAGCGATATCGTGCAGCAATCCTGCCAGAACCAGCTCCCTGAGGTCCGTCACCTCTCGCTGCATCTCGCGGGCTATGGAAAGTGCTGCACAGGCTACACGTGCGTGATGTTCCTTGATATCTGATGAGACGAGGTCAATAACGTTTGAAATGGAGAGAACCAGATCGATGAGGCTAACGCGTACCTTGTCCTGCATACCACTACCTCCTTCATTTCTGTGGCAAATGCCAGCCCTGCCCTGTCACTGACGGCATACTGCTTTGCACCCAATATGATGTAAAAATAAGCGCAACGCCCTACATCGTGCAGCGTTGTCAGCCGCGCGACTTATATGAATTTTTGGCGGATTAATTGTAGGGGAATTTACGGCATACGCATGGGAG
>JBFFJV010000306.1:0-3331 GCA_041555695.1 Thiohalomonadaceae bacterium
CAGGAAGGAGAGCAGCTCCTGGCCACTCCCCACCTCAAGATAGAGGCTGAGGGGGCGCCCCACAAGCTGCTGCCGCTCACGCCCGAGCATGGATGCGGCGGTAAGGTTGATGTCGAGAATAGTGCCACTACTATCCAGCGTGATGTAGCCTACCGGGGCGTAATCATAAAGTTCGGCATAATGTGCCCGTGACTCCTCCAGTACCGCCGCCACGGAGCTCAACTCACGGTTCTGCATTTCGAGCTCGATTTGATACGAACGTAACTCGTTGCTATCACTCTGCTCTGTACCGTTCCGGCACTCCTCGTCGCGACACTGCGTTACTGCATCGAGTGAATCATGGAGTTCACCATCACTCATCGTCGCATAATCGGAAGTCTTGTCAGTTGCCATTACCGCCACCTGTTAAATGAAGATACTCGCACTATCCAGCCCAGAGGGGAGCTGCCATATCAACTACCCCGCCATTCAGCCCACAGGTCGTTCGCGTGGTCCTGAACCGGGCTTTCCCTTCATGGTGTAGGGCGGCGGGGAGCCGTCGGGGAAGGTCTGGAACAGGCGTAACGACCACATATACTGCGCCGGGGCCGTGCGAATCATCTCCTCGATCACACGATTGAGGCGCGTGGCATCGGCCAGCTCATCCCCAGAGGGAAAGTCACTTTGTTGCGGCCACAGTTTTACGATGTACCGATGCCGCTCCTCATCGTAATAGGTTATCGAGGTATAGACCTTTGCGCCGGTCATGCGGGCGATACGGCCCGGCGTGGTGAGCGTTGCCCGGGGAATGCCAAAAAACGGCGCATACACGGAGGCCTCCGGACCCAGGTCCTCATCTGTCAGAATGTAAAGCGGGTGACCTTTCTTCAGCGCCTTGATCACCGGCCTCAGCCCCCCGTCTCGCGGGAACACCAGACCATTGAAGCGGGCACGACGGCACGCCGAGACCCAGTCGATAACCGGGTTGCGGGCTCTATTTACAAAGGTCTGAAACGGATAGTCCGCAGAGAAGGCCACACCACCACGGTCTAGCGGCAGCGTATGGCAGGTCACAATAATCACCTTCTCACCGGCAGCGAGATCACTCGCCATCGCCTCATCGCCCTGCAACACGATATTACGGCGAAACCTCTTCTCCCCGGCCCACCAGAACAGGCCTGTATCGAGGATCACCTGCATGTAATATCGAAAATAATCACGGGCTATCTGATCCCGCTCTTCATCACTCTTTTCGGGAAAACACCAGGCAAGATTGGTATCGACTATCTCGCGACGCTTACGGTTTTTGTTATAGGCCAGAGCGCCGAGACGCCGCGCTAACCATCGCCGCAGTCGGGGCATGTAAGCGATCGCCCAGATAAAACCCAGAAACAGCCAGGTCGGCCAGAGTCCCGGGGCAAGAAGTCGCCGCTCAAAAGGTGGCCTGGTGGAAGCCGTTACCGTTTTGTCACTCACCCGACTCATCTCTCCAGCTCTGCCAGTAGTCGCCCCATCATTCCCTCGGCCTGGCTGGCGTAGCCGCCGCCGAACATATTGAAGTGGTTAAGAATGTGGTAGAGGTTATAAAAATTCTTGCGTACCCGGTAGCCGGGGTCCAGTGGCCAGGCCTCTTCGTAGGCGGCATAAAAGTCGCCGCTAAAACCGCCGAACAGTTCGGTCATGGCGAGATCCGCCTCGCGGTCGCCGTAGTAGACTGCCGGGTCGAAGATTACCGCTTCACCACCCTGACTGAAGGCATAGTTACCGGACCAGAGGTCACCATGCAGCAGCGATGAGGCGGGGGTGTAACCATCAAACAGTGAGGGAAACACCTGCAACAGCTGCTCGCCCTGCTGCTGCAGGGCGCGACTCGCGCCACACCCGGCGGCCATCTCCAGCTGCGCGCCAAGGCGCTGTTCGCGCCAGAAGTTAAACCAGCTGTCATCGGGCAGATTCGACTGCGGGGTCGAGCCGATGGTGTTGTCGCGAAACCAGCCAAAACGCTCGCAGCTATGGCGATGCAGTGCCGCCAGCTGTCGCCCCAGTTGCGCCTGCGAACCGCTACCGCCCAGCGCCAGGTTCTCCATCACAATGTAAGCCTGCCCCCCGGCAATACCGGTGGCAAGCGGCTGCGGCACACGGATCGCCGCCGCCTCGGCCAGCTCGTGCAGCCCCTCGTGCTCCGCCTCAAACATCGCCAGCTTATCGCTGCTATTGAGCTTTACGAAGTAACTCTGGTTGCCATCACCAATACGGTAGGCACTGTTAATACAACCACCACCCAGCCCGTGACGCTCTCGCACCACAAAAGGCTCACCAGTATAGTGGCTAATAGTCTCGGCAATCTCGTCCCACAGGGGCATAAGGTCAAATCTATTCATCATTTAAAGTGCTCGCCATCTTAAACCATGCCAGCCGCCACTGTCTTGCGACGGGCAGCCAGGGACAGCTACACTCCCAGCATGTCAAACAAACCCCAGCCCCTCTGTCAGCACATCAGCCGCCAACAGGTGGCCGCAGTGGTGCACCATTTCTACCAGCAGGTGCTGGCCGATGAGGCCCTGGCCCACCACTTTAGCGAAATCAGCGACTGGCCCCGTCATGAGGAGTATATCGTCGATTTCTGGTGGGGCGTGATGGGCGGAGAGGTGGACGAACCACGCCCCGGTGCGATGATTAACAGTCACCAGCAGCTGAATATTAACCCGGAGGCAATGCAGCGCTGGCTGGAGCTGTTTGGCCAGAGCATTGAGGCCCTGATAGCACCATCGGAGGCGGCACAGTGGCAGGCAATGGCGCGCGGCATCGCCACCATGATGGGCCAGCATGGGCTGGTAAACGGCTAGCAAGGGAGTAATCACCGTGGCAAAGGTTCTAGCAGAAATTGATCACGAACTGACAACCTGGATCGCCGCACAGCCGCTCTTCTTCGTAGGCTCCGCGCCCTTAAGTGAGGAGGGGCATGTCAACCTCTCACCACGTGGTCTCGACAGCCTGCGCGTACTCGGCCCACATGAGGTCGCCTTTTATGACCTCACCGGCAGCGGTAACGAAACCGCCGCCCATCTCGCCGAAAATGGTCGTATCACGATTATGTTTTGTGCCTTCGAGGGGGCGCCACGCATCCTGCGCCTTTATGGTCGCGGCGAGGTGGTTCGCCCCGGTGATGCCAGCTGGTCAGGGTTGCGCCAGCAGTTCGGCAATGCACTACCGCCGGCACGACAAATCATCCGCATTGATCTCTCACGGATACAGACCTCCTGCGGCTACGGCGTGCCACTGATGTCCTTGCAAAGTGAGCGAGACGACCTTATCAAGTGGGCAGAGAAGAAGGGGGCTGATGGCCTCTGCG
>JBFFJV010000307.1:0-3330 GCA_041555695.1 Thiohalomonadaceae bacterium
CAGGGGCTAAGCGGGCTCATGGGAAACGGTCGTTGTGGCTGTTTAACCGCATGGCTGTTGCTGGCAGCACCGCGGTCTAGTAGTTAAGTAGGATGCCTCCTGTGGGCGAATGTTTTGTGTCTCCCCTGTACTGTTCCAGCAACCAGAGTTAGTGATAAGCAACCAATGTCCAGTATCGAAAGTGACCTGACCAAACAGCTACAGCTCGCTGCGCTTGAGGCGACGGAAGACGGCATTGTTATTACGGATAATGGCGGTGAGATTATTTGGGTGAATCAGGCCTTCACCCGCATGTGTGGCTATGAGAAGGATGAGCTGGTCGGCAATCAACCATCGATGCTTAGCTCAGGCAGGCATGCCGATGCTTATTACAAAGAGCTATGGACGACTATCCTGTCCGGCAAGGTATGGCGGTCGGAGATCTATAACCGGCGCAAGGATGGAAGCATCTACCCTGAGGAAGAGAGCATTACCCCGATGCTCAACGAGGCGGGTGAGATCTCTCACTTTATCGCGATTAAGCGGGATATTACGTTAAGAAAGAAGCAGGAGAACCTGCAGCTTCGCACCAGGAAGGCACTGCTGGCGCGTAGCTCGGTAAATACCGCACTGATTCATATCAAAAGTGAAGAGCAGCTGCTGAATGAAGTTTGCCGCGTCATCACGGAACTTGCCGGCTATCATCTGGCATGGGTCGGTTTTGCTGAACACGACCGTAACAAGTCGATTACGCCAGTGGCGCAGAGTGGGTTTAATGACGGCTATCTTGAAACCGTAGACCTGACCTGGTCGGACTCAGAGAGGGGGCGTGGTCCGGGGGGCACCGCGGTGCGTACCGGCAAGCCCTGTGTGGTTCTGGACCTACTGCATGATGTGCGCTTCCGCCCGTGGTGTGAGCAGGCGAGAATGCGTGGTTTTGAGTCGGTTATTGGTCTGCCACTCAAGGATCAAAATGTGGCCTTTGGTGTTTTACTGATCTATTCATCATCGCCGGACGCCTTTGATACAGAAGAGCTGCGCTTGCTGGAGGAAATGGCTGAGGATCTGGCCTTTGGAATCAAAACCATACGCAGTGAGGAGGAGCGTGTAAAGATCCAGCGCCAGCTGCAGCAGGCGCAAAAGATGGAGGCCATCGGACACCTCACCAGTGGTATCGCGCACGACTTTAATAATATGCTGGCCTCCATCCTCGGATATGCCGAGATGTCGCTTGAAGAGCTCTCAGAGCAGAGAAACTCGACACTGGAGAATTACCTTCAGCAGATTCATCATGCTGGTGATCGGGCCAAAGAGTTAGTCACCCAGTTGCTGACCTTTAGTCGCGCCAATGACTCACAGCTCTCCCTGACAGACCTGAAGACCATCATCAAGGGGACGCAAAATATCCTTATCCCGATTCTGCCCGCTTCGATTACGGTGAGTAGCCATGTTGAGGATGGGGTGCCTGCGGTGATGTCTGATCCGGTTCAGGTGCAGCAGATCATTATGAACCTCTGCATTAATGCCCGCGATGCGATGGAGGAGCGTGGTCAGCTTGAGATCGGCTTGCAACTGTCTCAAACCAAAGATCACGTCTGTAGCTCATGTCAGCAGCACTTCTCTGACAACATGGTCGAGCTTTATGTTGCAGATAGCGGCTGTGGTATTAATGCACAAACAATTGAGCGGATCTTCGACCCGTTTTATACGACCAAGGATGTGGGCCAGGGAACCGGCATGGGTCTCTCTACCGTACATGGGATTGTTCATGCACAGGGCGGGCATTTGATCGTTGACTCTACGGTTGGCAAAGGTACGCGTTTCCGTATCTTCCTGCCAGCTACTGAGCATCGTACGGATGAAAGTTTTCATGCCGCATTCCGTAGTGGCGCAGCGGAAAAGCATCAATTATCCGGCAGGGTACTGATTGTGGACGATGAGCTTTCTGTCGCCGCGTTGATCGGGGAGTTGCTTAAAAGCAGTGGCTGCGAGGTAGCAGTAGAGACGGAGAGTGCACTGGCGCGCGAGCGTTTTGTTGCAGCGCCTCAGGACTTTGACCTGGCGATTCTCGACCAGAGAATGCCTGGCCTGACAGGTAATGAACTGGCTGAGGAAATGCTGCAGCGGCGTAAAGATTTTCCTATTATTATTTGCAGTGCCTCAAGCAGCGAGGCGGAAAGGAACAGGGCCAGGGAGCTTGGTGTGAGAGCATATATGGACAAGCCTCTGGATAGTAAGGCACTTCTTGAAAGGGTATCTGACCTACTCGAAACGCCCTGAATTTTTTCGGGACGAAAAAAATGGGATAGAGGCGAAGACCTCTATCCCAAATCTGCAGTTACTACCAGAAGGTAATGCGTTTAGCTGCAACCCTTGGGGCGCGGCAGGCCGGCGATCTTGTTGGCAGACTTGATCAGGCCGTAGGGGAACAGAGAGTAGATGTACTGCTGTGAGCTGCGATCCGCGCCGTACTTCTTCTTCATAATCTTGGAGAAGACACGGGGCTCGGCAACGCTGCCGTTCTCGAGGAAGTACTCACGGGCTTCGTTAATGATGTCCCAGTGCTCGTCGGTAAGCTCAACCTTCTCGTTGGCCGCGATGCCGTTGGCAACCTCTACGCTCCACTCGCTCAGGTCTTCCATCCAACCCGCTTCACTCAGCTTGATGATCTTGCCGTCGATATTCAGTTCCATCGTTCTGTACCTCTATAAATCTTTAGTGAAATGACTCTATACCCTTAATGGGGGTACTTGATTTAAAAACCAAGTTAACTTGTTGGGTATTCTAATAATACCCACAGTGTGGGTCAAGTATTTTTGTTAGGGTTTTCTTATATTGTTGCTAACTTATTGATTATGCAGATATAGCGTTGCTGACCTGGGCTGGAATTGGTGGGCAGCAGGCGAGACAGTGGTTCTAATTCGAGCTCCCGCTGCCACAGGCAGTTTATTTCGTTCACTCTACGTTGCTGTTTGCGCTCTTAGTGAGACTGTTGGCGTGATAGTCTGTAATGAATAGTGGAACAACCTCAGGAGGAATAATAATGAACAAATCAGAAATTATTGCAGAACTTCAGGAACACATGGCCGGGGTGGGGCAGGCGGTATCGAAGGCGGCTACCGATGCCTTTCTCAACGCCTTGCGAGACATGCTGGTGGAGCAGGGCATGAAGGGGGAGAAGGTGAATATTCCCGGGTTGGGTACGTTCTCGGTAAAGGAGAGTGCGGCACGCACCGGGCGCAACCCGCAAACCGGTGAGACGTTACAGATTCCGGCACGTAAGAAGTTGGCTTTTTCACCGGCGGCGCAGGTTAAGGCGATGCTTAACTGAGTCGTAAGGTGATGCTGTGA
>JBFFJV010000308.1:0-3317 GCA_041555695.1 Thiohalomonadaceae bacterium
GGATTTTACCCCCTGTCCGCAGTGGTGGCAAATCGTCAGAATGCCCCTGATTGGGGCATCGCAGTCGGGATCAGGCGGCGAAGTTCTGTGCCACGAACTCCCAGTTCACCAGATTCCAGAACGATTCGACATATTTGGGGCGGGCATTACGGTAATCGATGTAATAGGCATGCTCCCATACATCGCAGGTAAGGAGCGGGGTTTTGCCATCGGTGAGCGGGCAACCGGCGTTAGAGGTATTGGCGATCTCTACGCTGCCATCGGCGTTTTTCACCAGCCAGGTCCAGCCGGAGCCGAAGTTGGTGGCGCAGGAGGTGGCAAATTTCTGCTGGAACTCACCGAAGGAGCCGAAGGCGGCATTAATCGCATCGGCGAGCGGTCCCGCAGGCTCGCCACCACCGTTGGCTGCCATACAGTTCCAGTAAAAGGTGTGGTTCCACACCTGGGCGGCGTTATTAAAGATGCCACCCGCCGGTGCCGAGGTGATGATCTCCTCCAGGCTCTTGCCCTCAAACTCGGTGCCGGGCACCAGATTGTTGAGATTGGTCACATAGGTGGCGTGGTGCTTGTCGTGGTGAAACTCCAGCGTCTCGGCTGAGATGTGGGGCTCCAGGGCGTTCTTGGCATAGGGAAGCTCGGGAAGTTCGTAAGCCATGGTGTTACTCCTGTTATCACTCTCAATGATGTGTTGTCGATATCAATACACGAAAGGTCATTCTTGACCCTGTAACCATGATATTTGGTAGAAGGTAGTAGATTTCAAGGGTGGTGTACAGGGTAGAGGGGCATGAGCTAGGATTGGTCTGTCATCACCCTATTGTACTAATAAGAAACCAACAGATATGTATACTGGCCATTGGTTTTACCAGACCATGCCTATATGTACCTAACGTTCGGCAACCCTAATGGCTTGTCTCTCATAACATCATTGAGAAAACCAATTAATAACAACCTATACACTTGGAGAACACCATAGTGAATGCATTACTTGCACCCGGTATCGCACTTATCGACAGACTGCGTTACCCCATGAAGTTTTTATTGATTCTCCTAATTATGTTGATTCCGATGGTGGTGACAGGGGTTCTGCTGATTTCGGAGATTGAGAACAAGGTTGAAGCACTGGATGCCGAGCATGTTGGACTGAACTATTTTTCCGGGATTCGTCCGCTGATACAGCATATCCCGCAGCATCGCGGTATGTCCGGGGGCTTCCTCAATGGTGCCGAGGCGTTTCGCGAGAAGATGTTAAGTAAGGAAGCGGCCATTGACGGCATGTTTGACCAGTTGGAGGCGGTTGACGAGGAGCTGGGGGAGTTCCTGCAGACCAGGGATGAGGTAAGCAAGCTGCGACGTGAGTGGGAGCAGCTCAAGGGCAGTGTCTTTGGCATGACCCCAAAGCAGAGTTTCCATGCACATACCAACCTTATAGCCAATATTATCGACCTGGGACACCATGTGGCAGACACTTCCGGGTTGATTCTCGACCCGGCCCTCGACAGCTACTACATGATGGACCTGCTGGTGATTCAGATGCCCATCCTCACCGAGGGGATGGGCCAGTCGCGCGCCCTCGGTTCCGGGGTGGCGGCCAAGGGTGAGATCGACAATGAATCCTGGGCGCAGCTGGCGATTCGCATGGACCGAATTCGTGCCGCCGAGAAGGCGATGAACAAGCACAACGAGGTCATCTTTAATGAGAACCCGGCACTGCGTAAAACTCTGGAAGGAAGGGGGCGTGAGGCCTCGGCTGCGGTGGCTGAGTTTGCCGATCTAATCAATAAACAGATGCTGGAAGCAGAGAAGATCACGATTACCACCGCCGAAATTTTTGCCAGTAGCACCAAGGCGATTAACGGTGTATTCGACTACTATGATGCGATCGTTCCGGAGCTGGATAAGCTGTTTGTTACCCGTATCGAAGAGGGAAAAAACACCGAGCTGGCCTCGATACTGGCCTTTGTGGCGGTGATTGCCATCATTATCTACCTGTTCGCGGCCTTCTATCGTGCGGTGATCAACTCCATCAATGCGGTTGCCGAGAGCAGCGAACGCCTGGCCTCGGGTGACCTTACCGCAATCGTCTCTCTTAGCGCTCGTGATGAAATGAGTGCCATTGGCGAGAGCTTTAATCACATGAGTGAAAGCTTCCGTAACATGGTGACCCAGGTACTGGCCTCCAGCAGCCAGGTGGCGACCGCGGCGGAGGAGTTGTCGGCCGTTACCGCAGAGACCACCGACGGGATTTCGCGCCAGCAGGTAGAGACCGATCAGGTGGCTACTGCCATTAACCAGATGAGTGCCACGGTTCAGGAGGTGGCAAGTAGTGCCCAGAGTGCATCGGGGGCTTCGCAGGAGGCCGCTAACGAGGCCCACGGAGGCGAACAGGTGGTGCGTAATACCATCGAACAGATCAATACCCTGGCAGAGGGCATTAGCGCCTCGGCGCAGACCATTCGCACACTGGAGGCGGACAGCGAAAACATCGGCACGGTGGTGGATGTGATCCGCGGGATCGCCGATCAGACTAACCTGCTGGCACTGAACGCGGCGATTGAGGCGGCGCGCGCCGGTGAGCAGGGGCGTGGTTTTGCCGTGGTGGCAGATGAGGTGCGTAACCTCGCCAGTAAGACGCAGTCCTCCACCCAGGAGATCCAGGCGATGATCGAAAAGCTGCAGGAGGCAGCGCGCCGTGCAGCCGAGGAGATGAACCGCAGTAGCGAGCAGGCCAACCAGAGTGTGGAGGCGGCGGCCGAGGCGGGCACTTCATTGCAGAACATCACCCGTTCGGTCAACACCATCAGCGATATGAATACCCATATTGCCAGTGCCGCGGAGGAGCAATCAGCCGTTGCCGAAGAGGTGAATCGCAGTATTGCTAATATCGCGCAGATCAGTGAGCAGAACTCCAGCGGAGCCAGTCAGACCTCATCGGCGAGTAACGAACTGGCCGAGTTGGCCAATGCATTGCAGCAGATGATGTCGCAATTCAGGGTGTAAGTTCATCTAATGACTAACTACACAGGTATATGAAACGGGCGTCATGCCAGCGGCCCCTTTAACTGGAACTTTGAAGAGCTGCTGTTGTGATGGCGGCGGACTTCCTGGGAATACCTGTTTGACGGCGCCTTTGGTCGCAACGCAGATAAACTTATCCCCCCCCTTTGTCATCACCCCTAACGCAGCCGCACCACCAACAACCCAAAAACTACCCCCGCATATATCAACGGCTCTACCGACAACACCTTTACCAGCATCAAATTATGCGTCACTGCGCCGATGGCGATGGGGTAGACAAGTTTGTGCAGCCGCTGCCA
>JBFFJV010000309.1:0-3314 GCA_041555695.1 Thiohalomonadaceae bacterium
AGCACTGTTCGATGACCGAGCGCCGTGCCGATGAGGCGACCCGTGACGCGATGGACTGGCTGAAGTGCGAGTTCATGATGGATAAGGTTGGCGAGAAGTTCGAGGGTGTGATCTCCAGCGTTACCGGCTTTGGGATCTTCGTTGAGCTTAAGGATATCTACGTCGAAGGGCTGGTTCACGTCTCGGCCTTCAAGAACGACTACTACCACTTTGATGCGGCGCATCACCGTATGGTGGGGGAGCGTACTCATAAGATCTATCGCCTGGGCGACAGCATTGAGGTACTGGTTACCCGTGTGGACCTGGACGACAAAAAGGTCGATTTCGATCTGGTTCCCGATGAAGCCGAGGCCCCGGCTGAGGAGAAGCCGCGCAAGAAGAAGCGTCACTACAAGAAGCGATGAGTGACGGCTCCGTAATCTTTGGTCTGCACGCCGTTGAGGCGGCGCTGAAACAGGATGCCGCTGCGGTTGAACAGCTGTGGTGTGACAAACAGCGTCGCGACAAACGCCTGCAAAGTCTATTGCAGCTGGCGGAGAAAAAGGGAATTAAGCCGCAACTGTTAGGCAAGGCTGAGCTGGATAAGCTAGCCCCTGGAGGCAAGGGCGGCAAGCATCAGGGCGTTGTGGCGCAGGTGGCACAAGCAGCCGCTGCCGTAACCAGTGCGCGCAACGAGACCTTCCTTGAACAACTCCTGACCGACCTTGATGTGCCCCCCTTCCTGCTGGTGCTTGATGGTGTCACCGATCCCCACAATCTGGGGGCTTGCCTGCGCAGTGCCGATGCAGCAGGGGTACATGCTGTGATCGCACCACGTGATCGTGCCTGTGGCCTTACCCCGGTAGTACGTAAGGTGGCAAGTGGTGCGGCGGAGACGGTGCCCTTTGTGCAGGTGACTAACCTTTCTCGCACCCTCAAGTCGCTACGCGATGCCGGGGTGTGGGTGATAGGAACGGCGCTGGAGGAGGGGGCGGTATCGCTCTATGAGCGCGATCTGAAAGGGCCATTGGCACTGGTACTGGGGGCCGAGGGCAAGGGCATACGCCGCCTGACCCGCGAGAACTGCGATGAGCTGGTCTACGTACCGATGGCAGGCTCAGTGCAGAGTCTGAATGTCTCCGTGGCCACCGGCGTCTGCCTGTTTGAGGCACTGCGCCAGCGCAACAGCTGAACAGGCTAACCGCTTAGGGTGCCCACGGCATCATCTGGCGCATACCGTCCATCGTCGGTGCCACGTTGTAGGTCAGGACCCCCATGTCGCGGCGCATCCCCTGCATATTCTGTGACATAGTCTCTACGTTGCTGTTCATGTTGCCGACCGAGGAGGTCATCTCGCCCATCGAGCCACGCATTGCATGCATATCGGCCGACATGGCGGTCATCGCCCGCTCCATCACGGTGACGGTGTAGAACATATAGCCGATGCCAAGTACCGCAAGGATGATGGCCGGCACGGCAATGATCTTTAAGATATTGAAGCTGTGTTCATGGCGCTCCTTTTCAGCGGCCAGCTTCTGCTCCTGCAGCCGCTCCATCTCTTCATACTCTTTGCGCAGCTCTTCGCTGGAGCGGATGATGGTCTGCGAGACCTGATCCAGTGAGGAGTCGTTGCGCTTGTCACGAGACTGGGTGCCGGTATGAATGCTGTTAAAGGTCTTCTCGAGACCGATCATCAGACTGCCAAGCTTCTGTGTCTGCTCACTGCTCGATTTATGGATGTGGCCGAAGGTCTTCTCCAACCCCTGCATCAGCTCCCCCAGTTTTGCGTCCTGTGCCTCGGCACGTTCACGGTTCTGCTGCTCCATCTGTCGCAGGTCGGCCTTGAGTTCGTGGATATCCGGGGTGTGATCGGCTGCGCTCACCGCACTCTTTTTAGCTGCTGCCTTCTTTCGCGGGGCACTTTTTTTCTTCACGGTGGGTTTAGCGGCAACAGGTTTTTTGCTGTCGTTTTGCCCGCCGGTAACGGGTTTGTCCTTGTCATCGGCCATGATTACTCCCTTATTGTTAGTAATTATTAGTTGGTAGTTGAGAATATTAGATTATGCTAATTCTTTGCCGTGAGCAAAGCCACACTTTTCGCTAATTGCGCCATGACTGTGTTTCCAGTAGAATGCGCGACTTTCCGCCGGGTCTCTCCGGCCGAAGAGAAGACAATTTGACTACTCCTTGCTCTGAACACTGGGTTCAGGGCTGAACAAACCGTAAGGAGCTTTTAATGAAGCATTACGAAATCGTGTTTCTGGTCCATCCTGATCAGAGCGAGCAGGTCCCGGCCATGATTGAGCGTTACCGCTCAACTATCGAAGGCCACGAAGGCACCATTCACCGTCTGGAAGATTGGGGCCGCCGCCAGCTGGCTTATCCTATCAACAAGATCCACAAGGCCCACTATGTTCTGATGAACATCGAGTGCAACAAAGAGGCACTGGCTGAGCTTGAGTCTGCCTTCCGCTTCAATGACGCGGTTATTCGTAACCTCGTGCTGAGCATGAAAGAGGCCGTTACCGATGCATCTCCTTTAATCAAGATTAAAGAAGAGCGCCGTGAAGAGACCCCTGCACCTGCCGCTAAGGCTGAAGAGAGCGCCCCGGCTACCGAAGCCGCTGCTCCTGCCGCGAGTGACGAGTCTAGTGAGGCCGCTGCCGACGCCGAGTAAGTGACGCGCTATGGTGGATAACCGTCTGGTGATGAGTGGCACCCTCGGCAAGATGCCCGAGACACGCTACAGCCCGGCAGGAATACCCATCACACGCTTCACCCTGCGACATGAGTCGATTCAGCAGGAGGCCGGGATGCAACGACAGGTGATATGTAATATCGGTGTCATTGCAAGCGGCAAAGAGTTCCTGGAGTTGACAAGGTCGTTACAAAGCGAACAGCAGATAAGGGTAAGCGGCTTTCTCAGCCGGGCGAATAACCGCCAGGGCGAGAACCGGATTATCCTTCACGCAGAGCAGATTGAGTCTCTCTGACGTGAGGCTGGATTGAATTGAAGTTTAAACCGAATTTATTAGGAGACCGAAATGGCCCGTTATTTCCGTCGTAAGAAGTTTTGCCGCTTTACCGCGGATGGTGTTGATCAGATTGACTATAAAGATCTGGCTACCCTGAAGAATTATGTCACTGAGTCCGGCAAGATCGTACCTAGCCGCATCACCGGTACCAAGGCGAAGTATCAGCGTCAGCTGGCGACCTGCATCAAGCGCGCCCGCTTCCTGGCCCTGCTGCCATACAGCGACGCACATCAGTAGAAAATCGTAGCGCCTACGGAGTCGTTTATGAAGTTTCTTGCGGCCTATGTGCTCAAGGGGCGG
>JBFFJV010000310.1:0-3311 GCA_041555695.1 Thiohalomonadaceae bacterium
CTTGCCTGCACGATGTAAAGCTCACCCGTATCCCCATCCTTGGCCCACTCGATATCCATCGGCCGGCCATAGTGCTTCTCGATAGCGGCAGCATAGCGGGCCAGCTGTAGTACCTCCTCGTCATCGATGGAGAATTCGCGTCGCTCCTCCAGGCGCACCCGCACGTTGGTGGTCGACATGCCGGCCATCGGATCGGAGGTGTAGATCATCTTAATCGCCTTCTCCCCCAGCTGCCGTTTGAGGATGGGGCGCTTGCCCTCGGCCAGGGTCGGCTTGAAGACGTAAAACTCATCGGGATTGACTGCCCCCTGCACCACATTCTCCCCCAGGCCGTAGGCCGAGGTAATGAAGGCCACATCGCGAAAGCCGGTCTCGGTATCAATGGAGAACATCACCCCGGAGGCGGACTTGTCTGAACGCACCATCTTCTGCACCCCGATGGAAAGCGCCACATCCATGTGGGTAAAGCCCTGGTCAACGCGATAGGAGATGGCGCGGTCGGTGAACAGCGAGGCAAAGACCTGTTTGCAGGTTGCCTGCAGGTTGGTGGTGCCTCGGATGTTGAGATAGGTCTCCTGCTGTCCGGCGAAGGAGGCGGTAGGCAGGTCTTCGGCGGTGGCCGAGGAGCGTACAGCGACGTCGGTATTTTCGCCGTACTCGGCCTCCAGCTCTTTATAGGCTTCGCGGATATCATCTGCCAGTGGAGCCGGCATCTCGCCATGCATGATCCACTGGCGAATCTTGGCCCCGGATATCTGCAGCGCATCGACATTGCGGGTGTCGAGCTGTTCCAGCTCGGCGGCGATCTTCTGGTGCAGGTTATTGTGTTCGATATAGAGACGGAAACCTTCGGCGGTGGTGGCAAAGCCATTGGGTACCTTGATCCCTTGGCCTTCCAGAGCCTGGTACATCTCCCCCAGTGAGGCATTTTTGCCGCCCACTACCGCTACATCACCAATTCCCAACTCACTGAATCGTTTAACAAATTTCATCTTTCTCCCTTTGTGAATAAATTGTTATTCGCTGATTCTAGCCTATTGTCCCGAGGATAAGATGTCGATGGGATTGAGGCGCTCTCTTGCTTGAAACTCTGTATCGATGACCAAATATAGAACAGTTAAGGTTATAACCGTACTGTTTATGCTGATGACTAAGACAATCTCTGTTCGCCGGGTAACCTGGAAGTACCTCACCATCATGCTGGTGATCTCGCTTTTGGGTATTTTTCTCATCGCAAGGATGGGCTGGCAGGCGGTCGATGAGGATATGCAGCGTCACCATGAGTTTGAAACCAATGTGCTGCAGCGGCAGTTTTCCGAATTAATTGGTTTCTATCAGGGGGTTGCCAATCAGCTGAGCAAGGGAACCGAAGTTGCAGATATTCTGGAGTTTGGTGACAGGGAGCGTGCAATGCTCTGGGCCAGGGAGGTACGCCGCCTGATCCCTGAGAGCATTGGTGCTGCGTTGATAGATAGCGAAGGGACTATTCTCGGTGAGCCACTTCAACTGAATCTGGGTACACAGTGTGTCTCAGATTTACAGCATATGTTTGCCGGGAAACCCGTCGCATCACCTCCCGTTCACCGCTCCACTGCGAAACTTTCCCACTTTGATATCACCAATGAAGTGCGAAGAAATGGTGAAGTGATCGGAGTCCTCTTTCTTAGTTTCAGCCTCAATGTCATTCAGCGCAGGGCTGAACAACTTCTGGCAGAGGGGCAGGTGTTGTTGATCGAGGATGGGGATGGCGTGACCGTTGCTGCACAGGGTAGCAGCGATACCGAAGAACACGTGGGCAGAGAACATCCACGGGTGGCAATCGACAATACCGACTGGAAGCTCCATTTTATGAGCGGTGAGTATGGGGCGAATGCCCTCTTTGTCTCGACTCTTCTCGGGGTTGGCCTGTTTTTAATCATTACGATTGTCGTGATGGTGGTGTTATCTCTTAAATTAATCGCGCTGTTTAAAAATGATCTTGATATCATCAAGGAGCAGTTAGGAAGGGTTTATTCGGGGCGCAGGGAGAAGCTCCCTGAGAACAGAACAGTACTCTCCGAGACCAGTAACATTATGGATGATGTGTGGGAGCTGATGGGCAACATCGAACTGGCGAACGCGAAACTCAAAGAGTTAAGTGTCAATGATGAGTTGAGTGGACTGCTCAATCGTCGGGGATTTAATGACCAGCTGGAACAGAACTGGGAAATGTCGGCCCGGGGTGTTACCGCCTATTTAGTGTTACTGGATCTCGATTACTTTAAGCAGGTGAATGACCGATATGGTCATGGCACCGGTGATGAGGTGATCGTTGCGCTGGCCCAGGCGCTTAGAGAGCGTTGTCGTAAGACCGATATTATCGCCAGACTGGGGGGAGATGAGTTTGCGGTAATCCTGACCGCCTCCTTGCAGCAGGAGAGCGTTGAACAGTGGTACCATCAGCTTACGGAACTATTTAATAGTCTGCAGGCAGAGATTTTTTCTGATGTGGAGGCCGGTCGGTGCTCCATTAGTGCCGGTGCGGTTCAGCTCGATAAGGGCCGCTATGATTGGCTGCAAAAGCAGATAGACGTCGCAGACCGTGCCCTTTATAAAGCGAAAGAGCAGGGGCGAAGTCGCATCATCTGTGAAGAGCCGAAAATTCCTCTTTCTTCCTAGTTAATGACCGTCGCCTGTTGGCGGCCGGTACTCTACTGCAACTCAGAAACTAAGCCCGCCACACTAATCAGAAAGCACTGTGTCAGCTCGATTTACTGTGACGGGTTTTGCTTCCTTGATGGTTCAGGCACTATCTCTCCTGCAGTGAGGCGTTCCTGTGGTGCTGTGGCCGTGATGCCCGTGGTCACAATACCTATGTACAGCTGTTAATGGCGATACGCGATAAACTGCGAGAAGAGGTACGCAGTTAACTGCCCGGCTGATGACGCTATGTGGTGAAAATGACTCCATCCTGGCCGTTGCGTCAGCCGGGGAAGCATAGACCCTCTAATTTTATCGTCTATTGATTATTTGATGACCCACCCATAGGTAGTAGGGGTAGTAGCTGAACCGGTAATTATATATTTTGTGGAAATAAGAGCGGACGTGTAGTGGTGTTGAACCACTCAAATGATAAAAATAACCATGATAGGTGTAGTTCATTAGGTGAAGTTTAAAGAGCAGTTTGTTAGATTATTTTTCCTGTGCTTTAGTGCTGTCCTGCTTA
This sequence comes from Thiohalomonadaceae bacterium, assembly GCA_041555695.1. Classification (GTDB taxonomy): domain Bacteria; phylum Pseudomonadota; class Gammaproteobacteria; order Thiohalomonadales; family Thiohalomonadaceae; genus JAPHSX01. Next base: position 3,206 of record JBFFJV010000310.1, read on the forward strand.
TGGCAGGAACTGGTTATGTTGTTAAGAAAAATAACAATGAGCCGCCTGGGGGATTTAAGGTAGATGATGCGTGTAACCTGCACCAGGGCCCGTGTCTGGCCAGCAC
>JBFFJV010000311.1:0-3299 GCA_041555695.1 Thiohalomonadaceae bacterium
CTGCTGGTGATACTTGTGTGGCTCTATGTCGTGAGGCATGTAACGACACCATTCATATCACTGATTCACACCATGAATCTGCTCGCCAGGGGGGATACCAGTATTCATATCCCGCAGCTCTCAGCCAGCCGTGAACTGCGGGATATGGGCGATGCATTAGGCGTTTTTCTGCAACAGACCCAGGAGTTAATGGCTGCGAAGGCTGTCAATGAAAGGCGCATTGATGAGCAGCACAATATCGAGTTGCTACTACACCTCTCCATTGAAGAATCTGAACTCAAGCCCTACCTGCAGAAATCGCTGAAGACGATTCTTGACAATACCCCCTGGCTGAAATTCCAGAACAAGGGCGGTGTCATGCTTGTAGACAAGGATGGTAACGATGAAATTTTAAGGCTGGTTGTACATCAGAACATCTCACCAAAGCTTGAAACGCTGTGCGACAGGGTGGAGTTTGGGCAGTGCCATTGTGGCCGGGCGGCAAAAGAGAAACGGATTCAGTTCTCCAATCATGTGGACCATCGGCATGACATCCACTTTGAGGGAATGACAGATCACGGCCACTACAATATTCCGATTATGGAGGGGGAACGTATCCTCGGCGTATTGGTCTTTTATCTGCCTCCACAGTATCAGCCGACTGGCGATGAAGAGCGCTATCTGAGCAAGATCGCCGATATTCTTAGTTTGGGCATTACACGTCGTTACTCACGAGAATCCGAGCGACAGGCACTGGAACAGGCAACGATGGCAGACAAGGCAAAAAGCGAATTCCTTGCCAATATGAGCCATGAGATCCGGACGCCTATGAATGGCGTTATCGGCATGACAGAGTTGCTGCTGGATCATGAACTGGAGCCGGAACAACGCAAGCGTGGAGAACTCGTCAAGCGTAGCGCCGAGTCCTTACTCACTATCATCAATGACATCCTCGATTTCTCCAAGATCGAGGCCGGAAAGCTGGAACTGGATGAGATAGACTTTGAGATCAGTGCCATGGTCTATGACTTTGCCGCAACTATGGCGCTGCGGGCAGAAGAACGTGAGATCGAGTTTGTCTGCCCGGCCAATGTCACAGAAATGCGCTGGTTTAAAGGTGATCCGGGACGCATACGCCAAATCTTAACCAATCTTGTCGGTAACGCCATCAAGTTTACCGAGCAGGGAGAAGTTGTCGTCAGTTATGGCATCAACGATACAGACGACGGAAGTAGTATGATTCGCTTTGAGATCAGGGATACGGGGATTGGTCTGACCGATGAGCAACAGGGGAATTTGTTCCAGCGCTTTACTCAGGCCGACAGCTCCACCACGCGACGCTATGGCGGCACCGGCCTTGGCCTGTCGATAACCAAACAGCTCTCAGAGATGATGGGGGGCGAAGTGGGGGTGGAGAGCCGTTACGGGGAAGGGAGCACATTCTGGTTTAGCCTCAGGCTGCAACAGTCCTCACAGCAATTGGCTCCTCACTGCGCAGAAGATCTCAGTGGGCAGCGCATACTGATAGTTGATGATAATGAAACCAACCGCCTGCTTCTGATTCAACTCTGCGAGAAGTGGGGTGTGGAACATGAGGCCGTAGAGAGCGGTGATGCCGCACTTGAGTTGATGATGCAGGCCCATCGCAACAACTCGCCCTTTACCATCGGCATTCTCGATATGCAGATGCCTCGCATGGATGGTGGTGAACTGGCACAGAAGATTAGAAACCAGCCCGAAATAGAAAAAACGAGACTCCTTCTTCTTACCTCTCTGGGTAATCGCGGTGATGCAAAAATAAGTCATGACCTGGGATTTGACGGTTATCTCACCAAACCCGTTAATCAGGATGAACTCTATTCGGTGTTACTGCATATTGCAGGCATTGATCGCGGTGAGCAGTTTGTTACCCGCCATACGACACAGGAATTGGCGCACTACAATGCCGAGGTTCTGGTGGTTGAGGATAATAAAATCAACCAGAAAGTGGCGAAGGGAATTCTCGAGAAATTTGGACTCACTGTGGAGATTGCGGAAAATGGCAAAGAGGCACTCGATGCCATGTCGTCCAGGAACTATGATCTGATCTTTATGGACTGCCAGATGCCTGAAATGGACGGCTATGAGGCTACCCGGAATATTCGCAGTACCGAGTCAGGCGTCCTCGATCACAAGGTACCGGTAATTGCAATGACGGCACATGCCATGGAGCAGGAACGAGATTCGTGTATAGCCGCAGGCATGGATGATTTCATTTCCAAGCCAATAAAAAGGGAGCGTCTGCAGATAATCCTTGAACACTGGTTAGGGAATAAAACTCAACAACAATAGAAGACAGACTAAACACTCAGGGGCAGATGACACTTTTACTTAACAACCAGATAAAGTATGTTCTGACCCCACTTAACACCACTTAATCAGAGACGGAAGCGCCTTATCTTCCAGCGGCAGACACCATCAGGCATTTATCTTGAACGGCTCCAGCCCCAGTAACTCGTTGAGCACGTAATAGGGGAGAAAGTACGAGTAGTTTCGATTGAGGTAGACCTTCATCTCGTCGCTACTGCCAAGCCAGTTAATCCAGACCATCTGCTCGCCAGAGGGGGCGGTCTCAATCTGGTACTCACCCTCGCTTGGCTTGACGTTATCAAACCCTTTCAAGTGCCCGATCACCTGTTCCAGATCATACTCGTTACCGGGGATTTTCAGCATAGTTAATGCGGGGATCGGCTCTCCGGCAACATCGGTATAACACTGCAGACGCTCATCGTCATAGATCACCGTGATCGTGCCTTCGTAGCCTTTTATGAAGTCGAAGTTATTGTACTGTGGAACCCTCTCATGCAAACCACGCAGCGCCACATTCTTACTTTCACTCTTCAGATCCGCAAAAAACTGCGTATCCGCAACAAGCATCTGCGGCCTGAAATTTTTGTGCCACGACAGTACATCGTTCAACTCGGCCTCACTGCTACTGCCGAGGATCATGCTGATCTCGCTTATCCCCTCCGAGGTGTCGCATGCCTGATGCTCAAGTCTCCCCGTCTCCTGCATATACTTCTTCAGCACATTCATGCGATAGGCACAAAACCCGTCATTAAGTTCCACGATATCAACGTCGAAATCAGTATAGAGCGTCAGCTGCTTTTTTTCACTTATATTGAATTTCATTTCTTTACTTTATTAATATTTTTACCCGGCGTAATAACGCGCCTGGTGAAGGTACCGTATTTTAGCAAAAGTGCTTATTAGCTGGCACCATCCTTTGCGCGCCATTGTGACGCACACTACAAGATACGGAGTCAGTTTAGTTATGACAG
>JBFFJV010000312.1:0-3297 GCA_041555695.1 Thiohalomonadaceae bacterium
ATCAGCAGCATCAGGCCGATCACAACCCCCACGACAAAGAAGACCAGTATCCAGAGCCGCGGCACCACCGGCTCGGTACGGCTCCCGCAATGCGGACAACGAATCGCGTCCCTGTCTATCTCCTGACCGCAAACCCGACAGTACTGCCGCTTCATTCATCACCTGTCTTCTGTTGTCTCGTGTAAGCTATTTTAGCCCAAACAACCGTATGGACACGGTCATAGCTCTTCTCGCCTGCGACCGGCATGCTAGACTGTGGGCGTTAACCAATATCGATGCTGGCATTTGTACACGCCCCGCAAGGACAGGTCACACAACACTATGCTGCTCAGGTTTATTCGTACCCTGGACAGGGGTAACAGCCTTGTCGACATCTTCAGCAGACGTCACCACTCCCGTGATTTCTGCGCAGTAAGAGAGGAGTTTTTCCGGGGCCGCTTGCGCCTTGTCTCACTATTGTTTGCCTGCCTGGCCGGGTTATGGATGCTGGTCGACTATCTATTTCTTCCGTACCAGCATTTCACCACTATCGCGCCATTGATGGCGGTACTGAGTGTGCTGTTTGCACTCATCGCCGGCACTACAGCGACGCGCCAGACAGCGCAACGACAGCCGCCACGCCTGCCACTCTTTTTCGCACTGGCCCTCGGCTTTTACCTGATCGCACAGTTCCTGCTGCCACGAGCCGATATCGCTGAGGCGATGATCGTCGGCTACTATTTTGCCCCCTTTTTACTGGTCACCCTGCTGGCGCTATTCCCCATGACGGTGCTGGAATCCAGCGCTTATCAGGGAAGCATCTTCATCACCTACGTGATCGCCGAATTTTTTCTCTGGGAAAAGGGCGATGTGGTCTCTATCGGCCACACCTGGCTGCTGGCGATGATGGCAATCATGGTGATGTGGGCACAGCTGTCGCAACTGCAGATGCTGCTGCGGCTCTACCGCGAGGCCTCATATGATGTCCTGACCGAGCTGGTAAACCGGCGTGTCGCCATCAAGTGGCTGAGCCATGAGATTGTCGAGGCGCAACAGCGAAGCACGCCACTGTCGGTCCTGCTGCTCGACCTGGACCACTTCAAACGGATTAACGACGAACACGGGCACATGGTTGGCGATGAGGTACTTAAGGCCTTCGGTGCCCTGCTCAACAGCTCATTCCGCTCGCCACAGATTGCAGCCCGTTTTGGCGGCGAGGAGTTTTTCGCCATCCTGCCGCAGACCACCGCGGCAGAGGCTCAAGCACTCGCTGAGCAGGTTCGCCGTGGCAGTCATAATATCCGCATTAAAACGGATAGCGGTGAGCAGGTTGGCATTACCGTCAGTATCGGTCTCACCACCTACCGGCACGGTGATACGGAGAAGAGCCTGATCACCCGTGTTGACGACACCCTCTATCAGGCCAAGGAGTCGGGACGCGATTTTGTCTCGCTGGGCTAAACTCAGCTGATCAGCGGTTTTATCGCCTGTTCATAGTGTTCACGCTGGGTCGACGACAGGCTGGCAATATTGCCATCGTTGGCGATCATCAGCAGTACTACCCCGTGGGCCACCACCGGATCCAGACCATGCTCGGCACACAAGGCATCAATCGCCTGAGGGTTCTCCTCATTCAACTGAAAGAGTTTTTGCAGGTTTATCATTAAATTGTCCTGTTTCAGTCCTAATCAATTCGACCATCATAGCCGATGCGCTACACTGACACATATCTGTCGCCACGACGTTAACCGGCGTTGTCAGTTCGGCGAGAAATCATTAACCTGAAGAGAAATCACTAACGGAGGCCGCGAGTGCCGCTCAACCTGCTTCGCCGTGGAATCGGTTTCTTTGTCCCTGCCGGCCTGTTGTTCGCACTGATGGTGCTGCTATCGGGACACGAAACGGTGACAAGCCGTCTCGCCTCACTTGGGGATATCTACTATTACGTCGCGGTCACCTTTGCACTGCTACTGGGCTGGCGCTTCGACCGCAGCCTGCTGATCTTTTCCACAGTGGTGATTGCCTCGGCCAGCTGGCTACTCAATACCTATGGTGTCCAGGGTGATGCCACCGCCCGGATTGTCAACGATGTGGTGGCGGTGCTGCTACCGATCAACCTGCTCCTATTCACCCTGCTCAAAGAACGCGGCACCTTTACCCTGCACGGTCTGTTGCGCTGGGCGGTGATTTTGTTACAGCCGCTGCTGATCTGGCTTCTGTTCCACTACCAGCGTTACGACTGGCTGGGGCTGTTCGACTTCAGCTTTACCACTCACGCCAGGCTGGAGGATCTCAACCTGCACCAGCCGGCGCTACTTGCCTTCGCTATCACGTTACTCTTCAGCGGCTACCGTGCCATTCGCCAGAACAACCCGCTGAATAGCGCGATCTTCTGGGTCGTAGCGCTACTCTGCTACACCCTGTGGCAGGGCTATTCCACCGCCCTCACCACCGCCCTATTCTCCAGTGCCATACTGATGCTGATCATCGCAGTGCTGGAGATCTCCTACACTATGGCCTTTCGCGATGAGCTCACAGGCCTCACCGGACGTCGCGCCCTCAACCAGGCACTTCTCAAGCTGGGGACCCGCTACACCATCGCGATGCTCGATATCGATCACTTCAAAAAATTTAACGATACCTATGGCCACGACATTGGCGATGAGGTGTTACAGATGGTTGCTGCAAAGATGAGCCGTGTCACAGGCGGCGGCAAGGTCTACCGCTATGGCGGAGAGGAGTTCACCGTGCTGTTTAACGGCAAGGGGATAGAGCATGCACTTCCTCACCTGAATAAATTACGTGAAATGATCGCCAACTCAGGCTTTACCGTACGTGAGAAAAAACGTCCGGGACATAAACCGGAGAAGGCCCGCAAGGGCAGTGACAAGCAGGTGCAGATCACCGTCAGCATCGGGGTGGCAGAAAGAGACAGTGATACCCGCGAACCCGAGCAGGTGATCAAGGCTGCTGACAATGCACTCTATAAGGCAAAGAAAGGAGGACGAAACCGCGTTTCATATTGAGGCTCTCTTCCCATTCAAAATCAAACCTCAGCAAATCTCTGCGACATCACGCTGTAATTTATCCCGACTGAACATTAAATGAACTAAAGCACAAATAGTCTGCTTGATTATTGATGTTCACCTGTGGATAATCCGCCGCTGCCTTAAAAACAACAACAAGGGAGGCGCTGTGCAATACAGCTACTTTATCGGAATACTTGATAACCTTAATTTTGATGCCGTAATGAGTTGGGTATACCTGGCAATTGTGCTCAGTGTCATTACTGCCCTGATTTCAGGACTCATCGAATAC
>JBFFJV010000313.1:0-3278 GCA_041555695.1 Thiohalomonadaceae bacterium
ATGCTCTATCCGGATGAGCTACAGGCGCATATTACGAGCTGTGTAACTATTCATTTGGTCGGGGTAGAGAGATTCGAACTCCCGACATCCTGCTCCCAAAGCAGGCGCGCTACCAGACTGCGCTATACCCCGTGCGGTACACGAACCTAAGGGCCTGTACGCGCGAAGACGGCATACTACCCGCCGATACCGCCGTGGTCAACTCCCTACGAGAAATATTTATAACACTTCTCATCCACTTGGATCGTAACCTGTGGCATGAGAAAATATTGCTCTATTCCTACCACCATAACTGGATTAACCATGAGCGCACAGATCATCGACGGCAAGGCTATCGCGGCACAACTCCGCCAGGACATCAAACAGCGTGTCGATGCACGTAAGGCCAGCGGACTGCGTGCACCAGGTCTGGCGGTGGTGCTGGTAGGTGAGAACCCCGCCTCTCAGGTCTACGTGGGTAGCAAGCGCAAGGGCTGCGAGGAGACTGGCATCCTGTCGCTGGCACACGATCTGCCTGCCGAGACCACGCAGGAGGAGGTGCTGGCGCTGATCGATGAGCTCAACGCCAACCCCACCGTCGATGGCATATTGGTACAACTCCCGCTACCCGAGCACATCGATGTCGAGACCGTCATCGAACGGATTCACCCGGATAAGGATGTGGACGGGTTCCACCCCTATAATATCGGTCGTCTTACCATCCAGATGCCAACCCTGCGTCCCTGTACCCCGCGCGGCTCAATGACCCTGCTGGAGAGCACCGGTGTTGAGCTGAAAGGAATGGATGCGGTGATCGTTGGTGCCTCCAACATCGTGGGCCGACCGATGGCGCTGGAGCTGCTGATGGCCGGCTGTACCGTCACCGTCTGCCACAGCAAGACCCGCGACCTGCAGGAGAAGCTGAGCAAGGCCGACCTGGTGGTCGCCGCAGTGGGCCGTCCGGAGATGATTAAGGGCGAGTGGCTAAAACAGGGGGTGATCGTGATCGATGTCGGCATCAACCGCCTGGAGAGCGGCAAACTGGTAGGGGATGTGGAGTTTGCATCAGCCAGTGAAAAGGCCAGCTATATCACCCCGGTACCCGGTGGCGTAGGCCCGATGACCGTGGCGACGCTGCTGCAAAATACTGTTGATTCTGCGGATCGTCGCGACGGTTAATCCCTGTTCGCGGTGAGAACGCCGCTCCGGCGTTATTGTTGTAGTTCCCCATAAAGCCTGCTGTAGAGGCCATTGAGCCTCAGCAGCTCTTCGTGGCTCCCCTGCTCGATAATATGCCCCTCATCAAACACGTAGGCGCGGTCCGCCTGTTTTACTGCACTTAGCCGGTGGGCGATGATCAAGGTGGTGCGTCCGGCAAGAAACTTTTGTAGTGCGCCATGCAGCAGCGCCTCGGTCTCTGCATCAAGGGCTGAGGTGGCCTCATCAAGGATCACAACTTTGGGGTCGCTCAGCACCATCCGCGCAATGGCCAGTCGCTGACGCTGACCGCCGGACAGGCGCACCCCGTTACGGCCGATCACCGTATCCAGCCCCTGCGGTAGCTGCTCCACCACCGACTGCATCTGCGCCACCGCCAGCGCATGCCACATTGCCTCCTCTGCCACCGCCTCACCCATGGCTAGGTTGGCGCGCACTGTGTCGCTAAACAGTGCCGGCTGTTGCAGTACCACCGCCACATTCTCGCGTACCACATCAAGGCCGATACGACTTAGCGGGATATCATCAAACAGGACCTCACCGCGATCAGGCGGATAGAGTCCGAGGATCATCTGCACCAGGGTCGATTTACCGCCTCCGCTCGCCCCCACCAATGCCACCTTCTCGCCTGGACGAATGCGCAGGTTAACCTGGTTGAGGATCCACTCCCCCTCATCCCGATAACGAAAAGAGAGATCTTCAACACTCATCCCGACAGTCTGTTTGCCGGCAAAGGGGTTGTGCTGGTGCGGGTAGTCCGGCTCCTCTTTCAATGACAGCAGACGATTAATTCGCCCCAGCGCAGCGTTGGCACTGTAGTAGGCATACTGTACGTTCAGTACATCCTGCACCGGCGTCATCATAAACCAGAGATAGCCGAACACCGCCATCATCTGGCCCACCGTGAGGTCAGAGAAGACCACCATCAACATGCCGATGGCACGAAAAGTGTCGATGCCGATAAGAAACAGATTGAAAGAGAGACGCGCCGCCGTATCGCTCTTCCAAGAAAAGGCGGTGGAGTGTTCTCTAATACCTCGCGCCTGTTCGATCACCCGACCGATAAAATGCGACTCACGATTGGCGGCGCGGATCTGTCGAATCGCCTCCAGGGTCTCACCCAGAGACTGCTGAAACAGCTCAAAGGCACTATTCTCACGCCGCTTCAGCTCCTTGACCCGCTTGCCGAAGGTCACGGTGAAATAGATCACCAGCGGGTTCATAAAGAGGATCAGCAGTGCCAGCTGCCAGTGCATCCACAACAAAATGAGACTCACGCCAAAGAGGCTAAGGGTGGCGATCAGGGTCTTGCTCAGGGAGCTGCCGAGAAACTCATCAATCGCGTTAAGGTCAGTGACAAAATGCGAGCTAACGGTGCCACTGCCTAGCGTCTCATATTCCTTCATCGAGATACGTTGCAGTCGCTGCAGCATCTTGCGGCGCATCGCAAAGGTGATGCTTTTGGCAACACAGGTAAAGGTGCGGTTATGCCATACCGTTAGCAGCAAGGCCCCAAGGCGTAACCCCAGACTCAGCAGCAGGATTGCAACCACATAGAGAACCGGCCCCTGCCACGACTCGGGAAACACCCCGTTCATGGTGTTGACCAGTGCTGCAGGCTTCTCCAGCAACACCTCATCTACCAGCAGCGGCATAAGTAACGGCAAAGGTACCGCCATCACCGTCGCCAGCAGTGCCACCAGATGGGCCAGCAACAGCTCGCGCTTATGGCCCAGCGCCAGACGCCGTAGGGTATGCCAGTCAAAAGCTGTGTTGCCCGTCACCAGGAGTTACCATTGCTTGCGAAAATAAGCGCCAGACGATGGCACGATGCCCGTAACAATGCAAACCAGGAGCGGTCGCTTCACAAAATAGAGGGGAAAAAAATGGCCGTCCGTGGCCTCACAAGATAATAAATCAGGCGCTCCAGCGCCAATATGGAGGGAGTATCTAACTACAAAGCTACCACAGCTTTAAAGTTGTCATCCGAAGATGACTGCTGCTAAGCCACCCACGGATTAGCAACTGCGGGAAATTATGGCGAAACACTGTTGCCAATAACATTGGGACGATTACTAAGG
>JBFFJV010000314.1:0-3253 GCA_041555695.1 Thiohalomonadaceae bacterium
CTGAAGGGGGATGACACCCGTTATGTCTCGGTCATGATGCCCTGCTCAATCTCCGTCTATAAAAAATCGGACGGCAAGACCTACGTGGCCAACATGAAGGCCGGCAGAATGGGCTCCATGATGGGCGGCGCTGTGGCGGATGTAATGGATGGCCCGGTCTCCGGCGATCAGGAGAAAATGCTGGGATTCCTCACCCCTAACGACTAAACCTCATGCTGGCGGCGTCTCTTCGCCGCCAGTAATCCAGAATAAAATCCCCTACACCTCCGATTCATCACATCACCGGCTTGTTTCACCGGACCAAGCTGGGATAATGACGGGATGAAAAAGGCCCCCGTCGAAATATCCATCCCTATCAGCGATCAACTGTTTCGTGGCGACAAGCGTCTGCGTATCGCACTCATCGGCAAACCCAATAGTGGAAAGTCGACCCTCTTCAAGGCGGTCTCCGCCACCTCGATTCACACCGGCTCACTGGCCGGCACCGACCGTGAATATGAAGAGTGTACAGTGCAGGTCGGGCTGGACGAGGCGAGTCTGGTTGACCTGCCCAGCATCTGCTCGCTGCACCATATGGATCCCGAAGATGAGGTGGCGCTGAAGTATCTGATGTGGGGCGATGACAGGCCGATGGTCGCCACTCACGAGGCGGAGGGGCCGCCGGCGCCACTGGCGACACCCGATGTGCTGATCCAGGTCGTGGATGCCACCGCACTGGAGAACCACCTGGAACTGAGCCTGGAACTCTCAATGCTGGCCCGCCCCATGGTGATCGCACTCAACCGCATGGACGAGGCGCGCGACAAGGGCATTCACATCAACACCAGACAACTGAGCGAACGGCTCGGTGTGCCGGTGGTGCCGACCATTGCACTAATGGGTCACGGTCTAAGCAAGCTGTTTCAGGCTGCCGCCGATGCGGTGCGCCAACGCGCCTGTCCACTGCACCAGACCGCCAGCAAACATATCTGCCAGGCTCTGGGGCCGCTCAGCGAGGTGCTGCGCCGCCCTGATCTGCATACCGCCTTTCGAGTCCCCCACCCCTTTTTATTAATGCAGGTTGCGGCTGGCGATCCCTACTTTCTGGAGGAGATCGAACAGCACTTTCCCGAGCTGATGCCGGAGGTCACCCGGCTGCGCCGCGAGGCCGAAAATGTGTTGCCGCGCCCGCTGCACGACGAGCTGCATGCCGACCGTCACCATCGCTCAGCCACCCTGGCCGAACAGGTCAGCCGCATCGGTGCCCCCAGCGACGGCGCACGCTGGCAGTACTGGCTGGATGAGTTTTTCCTCCACCCCCACTGGGGCCTGCTCGGCAGTCTCGCCGTCTTCGCCGCGGTACTGTTCGTGGTGTTTGAGGTCAGCACCTGGCTCGACTCACACACCGCAGCGCGCCTTATCGAGATGTCCGATGCATGGCAGCCGACCACGACTACAGGGGTGGTGGCGCGCGCCGTCACCGATGGCCTGATCGGACTTATCGGCATCGTCGTCCCCTACATGCTGCCGCTGGTAATGCTGCTGGTGGCGCTGGAGCAGATCGGCATCATGCAGCGCATCGCCTTTGTGGTCGATAGAGGCTTTCACCACATCGGCCTGCACGGTGGGGTAGCGGTACCCTTTCTGCTGGGGCTGGGGTGTAACGTCCCGGCGATCTCCGCGGCAGCGACCTCCAGCAAGGGACATGAGCGGGTGGTTGCCTCCTTGCTGATTACCTTTGTCCCCTGCTCCGCACGCTCGGCGATCATCCTGGCACTGGCGGGAAAATATCTCGGCGGCATCGGGGTGTTTGCCATCTTCGCCCTGACCATCGTGATCATCGCGGTGATGGGTAAGTCACTGACCCGCCGCTACCCCGACCCGACCCCCGGTCAGGTACAGGAGATCCCCCCCTACGCCATGCCGCAATTCAAGCCGCTGCTACACAGCACCTGGGAGCGCACCAGCGACATCCTCACCATCGTCACCCCGCTACTGGTCGGCGGCAGTGTGCTGCTGGCACTGCTACAGCACTACCAGGCCGATGCCATCATTAATACCCTCCTCACACCGGTAACCAGCTGGTGGCTGGGACTGCCCATCGTGCTCGGGATACCAATCCTCTTCGGCATACTGCGCAAAGAGCTGTCGCTGCTGATGATCTTCCAGGCGCTGGGGAATGAAGAACTGGCAGGCCTGCTTGACTGGGTACAGATCACCACTTTCCTTGTCTTTCTCACCTTCTATGTGCCCTGCATCTCCACCTTCGCCGTGATGCTTAAATTGCTGGGAAGACGCGATGCCCTGTTCTCTGTCGTGCTATCGGTGGCGGTGGCACTGGCGGTGGCTGGCGTGGTGAGACTGCTGCTGGAACTGGTGCAGTACTTCAGCTAATTCAGCTAAAGCGTATCGCGATTCAGCAACCGGTAGCCTGCGCCGACATAATTACCGCTACGGATCTGATAAGCAATTAACAGCCACTTCCACGGCTCCAGCACGCACAGGATAATCCACCACATCGGCTCCAGCTGTTGCCAGCCGACGCCCCATCCTGCGACCAGAACGAAGGGGGGATACCACCAGGCCTCCAGCTTATTTCCGATACGGAACACATTGCAGAAGAGAAAGAAGCTCAGCCCCAGGTAGAGCACCAGGGCAACCAGCCCCAACGGCATTTCGAACAGGTAAAGTCCGCAGCCCAACGATAGCAACAGGGCGATAAAAATAAGGTCGGTGAGGTTAAGGCGAAAGCCCGGCTCGCGCCGCTGTACCTCAAATGTTCGCCACTTCACTGACCAGCTCTCCATTGTGATCAAACTTCAACACGGTACGGCCAAAACGGCCACCGAAGTTTCGCACCGCGATATCGGCAGCATGCAGCGTGACTCCCGCATCGTCCCGTTCCACCTCGACAATCTGCAGCGAACGACAGATCTTCTGCATATCGCCAAACACCTCACTCTTTGCCGCCAGCGCCATCATCGCAGGCGCCACTTTAGCCACTGAGAGCGGCTGCGAGCTGCACCCGGTTAACGCGTTAAAGTGGCGGCTGTAATAACCCGCTGTATCCTCGCTTAACAGGTAGAAGGAGAATGGATTCAGGCTTGAGGGGATGGCGATCGTCGCCTGCTGCTGCACCCTCACCCGGCGTTGCAGCCAGAGCTTTGCCAGCACGTAGAGCAAGAACGCCGTGCCGTAGAGAGCCGTCACCCACGGCTCCGCAGCGACCATATTATAGAACAGGTAAAACCCGGCGGTGAGGGAGAGCGCCACC
>JBFFJV010000315.1:0-3245 GCA_041555695.1 Thiohalomonadaceae bacterium
CGCCTCAAGCCTTTCGTCTACCGCAAGTATGTCGACTATGGCGCCTTCGAGTCGCTGCGCGAAATGAAGGGGATGATCGCCCGTGAGGTCAAACGCAAGGGGATGGACGATAACGTCAAACTCGGTGCCGGCGGTATCCGCGAGGTGGAGTTCATCGGTCAGGCCTTTCAGCTGATCCGCGGCGGGCGTGAGCCGACCCTGCAGCGTCGACGCATCCTCACCGTGCTGGAGGCGCTACGCGGCTTTGACCTGTTGCCCGATTTCGTGGTCGATGAACTGGTTACCGCCTACATTTTCCTGCGCAATACCGAACACCGCATTCAGGAATGGGCGGAGCAGCAGACCCACATGCTGCCCACCGATGAGGAGGGGCAGGCGCGTCTGGCCTGCGGCATGGGTTTTGCCAGCTGGGAAGAGTTCGAGCCGGTGTTGCGCGACCACATGCGCCGGGTCGATGAACACTTCCATCAGGTCTTTGCCGCACCACAGACCGAGCATGCTGAGAGTGACGAGCAGGATCTGACCGGGATCTGGCAGGGCAGCATGGATAGTGAGCAGGCACTCACTACGCTGCAGCAGCTGGGTTACACCGAAGGCGAGGAGATGCTGCGCCTGCTGGGGCTGGTGCGCGACGGTCGCTCGGTGCAGGCCCTGAGTGCCCAGGCTCGGATGCGTATCGATCACCTGATGCCGCTGCTCCTCGGCGCGGTGGCGCAGGGGAGTGACCCTGATGAGACCCTGCGCCGCCTGCTGCAGCTGATTGAGGCGATTGGACGACGTAGTGCCTATATTGCCCTGCTGGTAGAGAACCCGATGGCGCTGTCGCAACTGGTGCGCCTCTGTCGTGCCAGTCCCTGGATCGCCTCTCACTTGAGTCGCTTTCCGCAACTGCTGGACGAACTGCTGGACCCGCGTACCCTCTATGTCCCCCCCAAACGGGATGAGCTGGCCAACGAGGTGCGCCAGCGCCTGATGCACATCCCCGCCGAGGACCTGGAGGCGCAGATGGAGGCGCTGCGCCACATCAAGCAGGCCCATGTGCTGCGCGTTGCCGCCGCTGATGTGATGGAGGCGGTGCCGCTAATGGTAGTGAGCGATCACCTTACTGATATCGCTGAGGTGATGGTGGAGGCCGCATTTGACCTCGCCTGGCGCCATCTGGTAGCAAAGCACGGCCGCCCCGAGAGCTGTGATGATCGGGTCTGTGACACCGGCTTTGCGGTGATCGCCTATGGCAAGATGGGGGGCTTCGAGCTGGGCTACGGTTCTGATCTCGACATCGTCTTCCTCCACAGTAAGGAGAGCGAGGGCAAATATACCGGTGGCGACAAGCCGCTGGACAATGCGGTGTTCTATGCGCGCCTCGGCCAGCGCATGATACACATCCTCAATACCCGCACCGCCGCTGGTGAACTCTATGAAATAGACACCCGTTTGCGTCCCAGCGGCGCCTCCGGCCTGCTGGTGAGCAATGTCGATGCCTTCGGTGACTACCAGCGCGAACAGGCATGGACCTGGGAGCACCAGGCGCTGGTGCGTGCCCGCTTTACCAATGGCGATGCGGGGATCGCAGAGGCCTTCGCCACAGTACGTAGCGAGATCCTGAGTCAGCAGCGCGACAAAGAGAAGTTGCGTCAGGAAGTACGGGAGATGCGCGAGAAGATGAGAACCTCGCTCTCCAGGGCGGAAAGCGGAAAATTTGACTTAAAACAGGACCCTGGCGGTATCGCAGACATCGAATTTATGGTGCAATACGGGGTTCTGGCCTGGGCTCATGACTACCCCGCGCTACTGAAGTGGAGTGACAATATCCGCTTGCTGGAGAGCCTGGCCCAATGTGGCATTATCAGTGAGACGGAGCGTTCACTACTGAGCGATGCCTATCGCAGCTATCGCGCCCGCGCCCATCGCCTGACCCTGCAACAGCAGAAGGCGGTGGTCGATGAGGGCGAATTTAGAGAACTGCGCGAGGGGGTCACTGCCCTTTGGCAGAAGATGATGATCGACTGAATTTTTATAGCACGCCGCTAGCGGCGGCTGAATATGTGAGTTTGAGGAGAGTATTCAATGACGATGGACGACCGTGACGGCGTCATCTGGCTCGATGGTGAGATGGTTCCCTGGCGTGAGGCCAAGACACACGTTCTGACCCACACCCTGCACTACGGCATGGGTGTTTTTGAGGGTGTGCGTGCCTATAAGACCGACAAGGGGGCGGCTATTTTCCGCCTGCAGGAGCATACCGACCGTCTGTTCCGCTCGGCCCATATCATGAATATGCCGATGCCCTTTGATAAAGAGACCATCAACGAGGCGACAAAGGCCGCGGTGGCCGAGAACAATCTGGAGTCGGCCTATATTCGTCCGATGGTGTTTTATGGCTCAGAAGGGATGGGCCTGCGTGCCGATAACCTCAAGGCGCATGTGATGATCGCCGCCTGGAGCTGGGGGGCCTACCTTGGTGCCGAGGGGATGGAGAAGGGGATTCGCATCCGTACCTCCTCCTACACCCGCCACCACGTCAACATCACCATGTGTAAGGCGAAGGCCAACGGTAACTACATGAACTCGATGCTGGCACTGCAGGAAGCCATTGCCTGCGGCTGTGATGAGGCGATGCTGCTGGATAACGAAGGCTACGTGGCCGAGGGTTCCGGCGAGAATATTTTCCTGGTCCGTGATGGCGTGATCTACACCCCTGACCTCACCTCTGCGCTGGATGGTATTACCCGCAACACTATCTTCCAGATGGCCGATGAGCTGGGTATTCCGGTTAAGGAAAAACGCATCACCCGTGACGAGGTCTATGTCGCTGATGAGGCCTTCTTTACCGGCACTGCTGCCGAGGTGACACCGATCCGCGAAGTTGACAACCGTAAGATCGGTATTGGCAAGCGTGGCCCGATCACCGAGAAGTTGCAGAGCATGTACTTCGATCAGGTACACGGACGTCGCGATGTACACCCGGAGTGGCAGACGCTGGTTAAATAACCGGGTTAACAACAAAAGGGGGAGATGATGGGTAATTCAAATCAGCAGTTGAAGCAGGCCAATGCGGTGAATCGTTACGAAGTGACCGCGGCCGATTTGCCACTGCACTGTCCGATGCCAGGTATGGCGGTGTGGAACTCCCACCCACGCGTGTTTCTCGATGTAACGAAGGAGGGACACGCACGCTGCCCCTATTGCAGTGCCGAGTACATTCTAAAAGAAGGGGCCTAGTGCCCCTTCCATCGTTTTCCGAC
>JBFFJV010000316.1:0-3211 GCA_041555695.1 Thiohalomonadaceae bacterium
AATCATGTGGATACCGACGATCTTCTCCTCGGCTCCGACACAGACCAGCTTTAACACGGTAGCGGGCTTGTGGTCGGTGATAGCGTTATACATTGCGGTAAAGCGGCTGGAATAGATCTTCACTGCATCGCCGTGCTTTTCACGGGCCTCGCCTTCGGTAAGCCCCACGGTGCCAATCGGCGGGTGACTGAACATCACGGTGGGGATGTTTTCATAATCGAGGCGGCGTTCTGGCTGATTATTGTACAGGCGATCACCGAGACGACGTGCCGCAGCGATCGCCACCGGGGTGAGCTGCGCACGGCCAGTGACATCGCCCACCGCATAGACGCCTGGGATATTGGTGTTCTGAAACTCATCGGTAGGGATGAAACCGCTCTCATCCATCTCCACACCGGCGGCTGCCAGGTTAAGGTCGGCGGTCAGCGGTTCACGGCCGATGGCCCAGATCAGGGTATCAAAGCCCTGCATGATATGCCCGTTCTGTGCAGTAAGGGTGAGCTTGCCATCCTCTCCTTTCTCCACCTTATCCAGATTGATGTTGGGCAGGATATTGACCCCGTCGTTCACCATCTCCTCCATCAGGGTCTCGCGTAACATCGCATCGAAGCTGGCAAGGAAGTGCTGGCGGCGCAGCAGCAGGTCAACATCGGAACCCAGGGCATTAAGCAGCCCCGCCAGCTCTACGGCAATGTAGCCGGCACCCACAATAGCGACCCGCTTGGGCTGTTCGGTGAGGGCGAAGAAGCCATCGGAAGTGATGCCATGCTCCGCTCCGGGAATATTGGGGATCATCGGACGACCACCGGGAGAGATGACAATGTGATCGGCGGTGTAGTGCTCGCCATTCACCTCCAGGGTATTGGCATCGACAAACCGCGCCGCCCCCTTGAGCCAGTCAATATTGGAGTCGGTGAGGTAGTTGCCATACCAGTCGTTAATGCCCTGAATATAGCCTTCACGGCCTTTAACCAGGGTGGCCCAATCAAAGTCATTAACCATCACATCGAAACCGTAACCCTTAGCATCACGCAGGGCGTGGGCAATGGAGGCGGCATTCCACATCACCTTCTTCGGCACACAGCCCACGTTTACACAGGTGCCGCCCATTTTTCCCATCTCTACCACTGCGGCCTTCTTGCCGTACATGGCGGCACGTTCCGCTGCCGAAAGACCACCGCTGCCGCCACCGATGGCGAGAAGATCGTAATGCTTGCTCATATTCATTCCCTATCATTAAGGCCAGGTTAAGCTAATTGCGTGATTCTAGCTTAAGCAGGAGAGGCTGTCGCCGCTGCCGGCTACTCATACGGAGGGTTTGCTATCACAATATGAAATGCCTTATCTTTAGCCACCTATAATAAAGACACACAACGAAAATAACGCGTGAGTACACAGGGACATGGAACCGATCAATTACCAATACCGCTTTACCTTCAACGACGGGCGCGTAGAGGTATTCGATATTAATCTCGACGGCGTCAAACTAGAACCGCTGGACAAGCTCCCGGAGAAGCTCCCGGAATGGGCGCGCCTCGACTTTAACAAGTGCTCTAACTGTACGCTGGACTCCCTGGAGGTCTTCTACTGCCCGCTGGCAGGACGCCTCAAGCCGCTAGTTGAGAAGATGAACAATGTCGTCTCCATCGACGGGGTAAAGGTGGAGGTCACGCTAGACGAGCGTATCGTCACCCGGGATGCCACCGCGCAGGAGGGCATTAGTGCCTTAATGGGCATTATTACCGCCACCTCCGGCTGCCCCAATACGGTTTTCTTCAAACCGATGGCACGTTTCCATCTCCCCTTCGCCAATACCGAAGAGACCTTCTACCGCGCCGCCTCCATGTACATGCTCGGCCAGTACTACCGCTGGCAGGCCGGTAAGAGCGTGGACATGGATCTGCATGGGATACACAAATTCTACGAGCAAGTGGCCGTAGTAAACAAGGGGATCGCAGATCGCCTGCGCAGCGAAAAGCGTGAGGACGGTAGCGTCAACGCCATCGTGCTGCTCGATATGTTCGTCAAGAGTATGCCCATGCTGCTGGATGAGACCTTGAATGAACTACGACCGCTCTTCACCCCTTATATCGAAGCCGATTTATCCGTTTAAATTCAGCGTGTTAGACCGCCACTAAAAACCCAGTATTTTTCTCACCTAATTTCTTGACAAAAACAGTGCGGCTTACTAAGCTACAAGTTAACCAGACATTGGTTATACCCCCAAACTTTTAGGAAGGCATCCCCCGCCTTCCTTTTTTTTCGACTTAAACTTATCGGCTAAAGTGCAGGCACCTATATTCGCCTGTGGCACAGGTGGCTATTTTAGGGTTTTCTAATATATAATGGCCTGCTCCCGCTGACCGACACCCATCACGTGGAATACAGCCTGGTGCAACCACCAAGACACAACCAAGAACTTTCCAGAACCCGTTATGGGCTTCTGCTCATGCTGCTGGCCATCGCCAGTATGATGCTTATCACCTGCCCGTCTATCCAGGACGGTGACACGGGTATCAGTGGTTACTTTGTAGAAAGCGACAACAGTAGCAATGATGCGGAACAGAATGACGAGCATCTTCTCGCCGCAACTGCCGCCTCCTGTTACAGCAGACAACAGGTAAAAGTGCACATAGGCAGTTCGAATCACATTGCAAAATGGCTGCAACTCGCTGTACCGCCCCCTTGCCGCGCACCTCCTGGCGCAGTACTGGTTTAAGTCATATCTACGGGGAAGAGCCAGGCGCTCAACCCCAGGCTTCTGGCATCCAATTAAGAGCTCCCCCATGTCACCATCACAATTTTGTAACCTCGGCCTTATGCGCTGGCTACCCTTCTTACGCTGGTTTAACCAGATCACCAGCGGCAGTCTGCGCGCCGACATCATCGCCGGCCTCACCGGTGCGGTGATCGTACTGCCACAAGGCGTCGCCTTTGCCATGATCGCCGGTCTGCCGCCGCAATACGGCCTCTATACCGCCATTGTGCCGCCGATTGTAGCGGCCCTGTTCGGCTCCTCGTTTCACTTAATCTCGGGACCGACCACCGCGATCTCCATCGTGGTATTCAGTACCATCAGCCCACTGGCCGAGGCGGGTAGCGAGCAGTACATCACCCTGGTGCTCACCCTGACACTACTGGCCGGGGTCTATCAACTGGTACTGGGGCTGGCCCGCATGGGCTCGCTGGTTAACTTTGTCTCACACACCGT
>JBFFJV010000317.1:0-3210 GCA_041555695.1 Thiohalomonadaceae bacterium
CAAGAATACTTTATGCCGTCATTTCAGGGGCTTGAGGAGTTAAGCCAGCTAATGCGCGGCGCCCTCAGACCGCATCGCCTCAATCAGCGCCGCGACGAGTATCAGGCCGCCACCCAACATCTCCCAGCCATTCATTGTCTCATTACCGATCAGGGTGGCAGAGACCACCGCGACAACCAGCTCCATGATCATAATGATCGAAGCACGCCCCGCCTCAAGGTGGGTCACACCATACTGTGCCCCCAGATTGGCGAGTAGCAGCCAGGCAACGGCGTAAAGGGCAACAGCCCCCCAGGCTGCGGCCCCGGCCTCCGCCGGCCACGCCTCGACACCCAGTAACAGCAGCAAACCGGAAAGTGCCACACAGCCGTAAAACATTGCTCCCATCCTGGCGACTAGCGGCTCATCCCTTGCTGCTCGAAATACCAGGTTATTCAGCGCCAGCAACAGACCGGCAGCAAGGGCCAGCAGGTCGAGCCACGATGGCATACCACCTAAAGCCTCAAATCCGCCCAGAATAAGAACCGCCCCGCCAAGGGCCAGCCCGACCCCGAGCCATCGCGACCAGTCGACCCGCTCGTGGAGGAAAAACTTCCCGCCCAACACCCCCCATACCGGCAACAGGAAGAACAGCATCATCACGCGCACCACCTCACCGTAGATCAACGCTACGGCAAAGGCGAGGTTGGCACCACCACCGAACAGGGCAAGCAGTAACAGGGTGCGCAATTGTGTGCGCTTGAACTGCGCCCGGGCACGGAAGATGGCCGGGGTGAGGAGCAGGGCAAGCAGCGAGTAGGTTCCAAAGTTGAGGGCAACCCCATCAATACCCAGGCCGTGAATACCCTTTAGCGGCAGCCAGGCAAGCCCCCATAACGTGGAGGCAGCCAAAAGCACGATCACGGGTAATGTGCTGCCCATCGCTTCGTCCTCCGCCCTATCTCAACTATTAATATATGGTGATATCAGTTGCTCACCCTGTTCATGGCATCATGCGCCAACAGGTTAGCAGATTAACCTGCCGCGAAGTGGAACCGCTTAACTGATAACGGCTGGTAACCGCTGGTAACGGCGGATTAGACACTGTCCGGCGACACACCCCCTGCCCTTTGGTTACAATAGCCGCTTCGACCCATCTGAGGCTTCGCCTCCAGCATAGAGAATTCCCATGGCGGTTAACTGGTTTCCCGGTCACATGCACAAGGCGCGCAAGAAGATCAAAGAGGCGATGCCGAAAATTGATCTGGTGATCGAGGTGATGGATGCACGCCTGCCCTATAGCAGCGAAAATCCGCTGGTCTCCGAACTGCGCGAGAATCGTCCCTGTATCAAGATCCTGAATAAAAGCGACCTGGCAGATCCCCATGTGACCCAGGCGTGGCTCGAGCATTTTGAGAAGGAGAAGGGGGTCAAGGCGATCACTCTCAGCGCCACGCAGAAGGGACAGGCCCGCAAGGTACTGGAGCTGGCAAACCGCCTGTTCCCGGATCGTAATACCGCGCTCAAGCCGATCAGGACCATGATCATGGGCATCCCCAATGTCGGCAAGTCGACCCTCATCAACTCCCTGGCGGGCAGAATTATCGCCAAGGTAGGTGATGAGCCAGCCGTCACCCGCCAGCAGCAGCAGATCAATCTGGGCAACGGCATCATGCTGTTCGATACCCCCGGGTTTCTGTGGCCACGCTTTGAGGATCAGAACAGCGGCTATCGTCTGGCGATTACCGGTGCCATCAAAAACACCGCCATAGAGTTCGAAGATATCGCCCTCTACGCCGCCGAGTACCTGTTGCAGGCCTACCCCGAGGCCGTGAAGAGCCGCTACAAGCTAAAGGAACTCCCCGAGCGCGATATTGAGCTGCTGGAGGAGATCGGCCGCCGGCGCGGTGCCCTGCGTAGCGGTGGGCGCATCGACCTGCATAAGGCCTCGGAGATCCTGCTGCACGACATCCGTGGCGGCGCACTGGGGCGCATCAGTATGGAGAGCCCGGCACTGGTCGCGGCGCAACGGGCAGAGGCTGAAGCCGCTGCTGCCGCGGCCTCAGAGGAGGAGTAAGCGATGCAGATCTGGGTCGATGCCGACGCCTGCCCGGTCGTGGTTAAAGAGATCCTGTTTCGTGCTGCCGAACGTGCCCGGGTACAGCTCACGCTGGTCGCCAATCAGCCGATGCAGGTGCCCAAGTCCCCCTTTATCTCCAGCAAACGGGTGGGCAGCGGATTCGATGTCGCCGATGACTATATCGCCGCACAGGTAACAAAGGGCGATCTGGTGATCACCGCCGATATCCCGCTCGCCGCCGATGTGATTAAAAATGGTGGGGAGGCACTCAACCCGCGAGGCGAGCGCTACACCGAAGAGAACATTCGCCAACGTCTGGCGATGCGGGATTTCATGGAGACCATGCGCAGCAGCGGTGTGCAGACCGGCGGGCCCCCGCCGCTCAATCAGACCGACCGTCGCAATTTTGCCAATGAACTGGATCGTTTTTTGGCGAAAGCAAATCGCGGCTAGTCACTCACCGCATAGCTATCGTAATGAGACTTGCTGTTAAGCCGTTTTCTGGCAAAGGCTGCACGCTCCCTCTCCCCCCTCAAGAGTTCGATTACAGCGGCTTATCTCTCCACTAAGAGCTTCTATCATTAACCATTCGTAACTCATGGTTACTTAGCTAAAATAAACGGTGATGGAGCACGTTCATCAGAAAAATAATATTTACCACATGGAGAGAACAATGAAACAAATAATCAAAACCACCCTGCTCGCCAGCCTTACTGTTATGGCAATGGGCTGTTCAATGAAGAACATGATGGTTGAGGAGCGCGTCAGCCCACTGGACTTCGATGAGACCGTCAACAAAATCATCGCCAATGCCGAAGCCATTGGCTGGGTGGTTCCGAAAAAGGGGAATGGTAACCCCTCTCAAATTCACAAAAGCATCAAAAAGCACATTGATAAAGACGTGCTGCCGGTCAAGGTTCTCAAAATATGTAATCCCAACTATGCCTATGACCTGCTGAAGGGGGATGACACCCGTTATGTCTCGGTCATGATGCCCTGCTCAATCTCCGTCTACAAAAAATCGGACGGCAAGACCTACGTGGCCAATATGAGGGCCGGCAGAATGGGCTCCATGATAGGCGGCGCTGTGGCGGATGTGATGGATGGCCCTGTCTCCGGCGATCAGGAGAAAATGCTGGGATTCCTCACCC
>JBFFJV010000318.1:0-3205 GCA_041555695.1 Thiohalomonadaceae bacterium
GGTACTGGATGAGGCATGGCAGAAATTGCTCTCCCAGCCCCGGGCGGAGGGGGCAGAGGATGACCCTGCCTATGCCGTCTCGCCGCTGCGCCTGTGGCTGGCGGCACTATTGCTGTTGGTATCGATAGCCTGGCTGGGTTGGCGCCTGGCATAGTGGATAAGATATCGGAAGACGATGTTTGAACATATATTCTTGATGAGTCTGCGCACATTCGCGGTCCTGCCCCGGCGTGACTATCGGTATGCCTTCACCGCTATTGTTAGTGTGAAGCAACTCCTCCTCTCTTTGCTGCTGTTCAGCGGTGCCCCGCAGCTGCTTGCCTCGGAGCCGGTGACGATTGGCGTGCTTAGTCACCGCGGGGATGCGGCGACGCTGGCCCACTGGTCGAAGACGGCCGATTATCTCAGCACGGAGTTACCCGATTTCCGCTTTACCATTGTGCCGCTGGATTTCTCTGAGGTAGACCCCGCGGTCGGTAGTGGCTCGGTCGACTTTATCCTGGTGAATCCTGCGATTTATGTGAACCTGGAGGTGCGCCACCGGGTGTCGCGTATCGCCACCATGAAAAACCGCTGGAAGGGGGAGGCCTATAACCTGTTCGGCGGGGTGATCTTCGCCCGAGCCGAACGCTACGATCTGAACCGGCTGGAGGATTTGCGCGGTAGCACGCTGATGGGGGTGGATGAGACCTCGTTGGGCGGTTTCATGATGGCGGTGCGTGAGTTTAAGGGGGCCGGGATCAATCCCTACCGTGACCTAGCTGAGATCAGCTTTGGTGGAACCCACGACAATGTGGTGATGGCGGTGCGCGATGGTCTGGTCGATGCTGGAACGGTGCGTACCGATATCCTGGAGCGGATGCAGGATGAGGGACGGATTAAGCTCAGTGAATTCCGCATTATCAACCAGCACACCCATCAGGACGTGAAGGATGGATACTCCGAGTTTCCGCTGGTGCATAGTACCGCCCTCTACCCGGAGTGGCCCTTCAGCAAGGTGCAGCATACCTCCAACCTGCTGGCCAGTCGCGTATCCATTGCTCTGGCCGAGATGCCCGAGCAGCACCCGGCGACCTTCAGTGGTAAGTATGCCGGCTGGACTATCCCGCTCGATTACCAGCCGGTGCACGATCTATTGCGTGAGTTGATGCTGCCCCCGTATCAGTACCTCAAACGTTTCACCCTGCTCGATGTGTTGACACGTTACTGGGCCTGGTTGCTCGGTGGGCTATTGTTGCTGTTCTTTATGGGTGGGATGACGACCTGGGTGTGGCGGCTCAATCGTGCGCTCAACGAGGCCAAACAACAGCTGGAGAGGCAGCATGCGTTGATCCTCGACTCGGTGGCCGATGGTATCTACGGGGTCGATACTGAGGGCAATGCGACCTTTGTGAATCAGGCGATGGAGGTGCTCACCGGCTGGAGTGCCGAAGATTTGATCGGTAAGAATCAGCATCTGCTGCTGCATCACACCCATGCCGATGGTACTCACTTTCCCGGGCTGGAGTGCCCGGTCTACCACACCTTTCGTGACAACCAGGCTCGCTATGTGGATGACGACATTTTCTGGTGCAAGGACGGTAGTCGTATCCCGGTGGAGTACTCCAGTACACCGATTCGTGACGCTAAAGGTGAGGCGCATGGTGCGGTGGTGGTGTTTCGCAATATTTCAGAGCGCAAGCGTGCGGCTGAGGAGTCACGCCAGCACCAGAGTGAGATGGCGCATGTGGCACGCCTTAGTACTATGGGAGAGATGGCCTCGGGGATTGCCCATGAGCTTAACCAGCCGCTTTCTGCAATCAGTAACTATACCCGTGGCTGTATCCGTATGCTGCAAAATGAGGGTTCGGAGCAGCAGTCGCAACTGATCTCAGCGATGGAGCAGGTCGCCTCTCAGGCAGAGCGTGCCGGTGAAATTATTCGTCAGCTGCGTCGCTTTGTGCGCAAGGAGACCCCGGAGCGCGAGTGGGTGGAGCTCGATACCCTTATCCGTTCGCTACTTGCCTTTATTCAGCCGGAGCTGCGCAAGGGCGAGGTGAAGGTCGAGCTTCATCTTGAATCGGGTTTACCCGCGGTGTGGGCACACGGCATTCAGCTGGAGCAGGTATTATTGAACCTGACCCGTAACGCGATTGAGGCGATGCACGATAATGCGGGTGAGCGTCAGCTCAGCATCAGCAGCTACCAGGAGGGCGGGGCCGTCTGTATCGAGGTGTCGGATAACGGTCATGGTATGGATGCAGAACTAAAGGACAGGTTGTTTACCCCGTTTGTTACTACCAAGAAACAGGGGATGGGGCTGGGACTCTCAATCAGTCAGGGGATCATCGAGTCCCATGGTGGACAGATGAGGCTGGAAAGCCATTCCGGCGAAGGGACACGATTTACCATTACGTTACCGCTACGCGGTGAGGGTGCGAAACATGACTGATACATCAACGGTATTTATCGTAGATGATGATGAGGCAGTGAGGGACTCCCTCTCTTTTTTGATGCAATCGGTGGGTTTACAGACCGAGAGTTTCGATTCTGCCGACAGCTTCTTACAGGCAAACCCGGTGCAGCGTGCCGGTTGTATGTTGCTGGATATTCGGATGCCCGGTATGAGCGGTCTGGAGTTGCAGGGGCTGCTGGAGGAGCGAGATATCCGCCTGCCGGTGATCTTCATCTCCGGTCATGCCGATGTGCCGATGGCGGTGCGCGCCCTCAAGGCCGGTGCCTTCGATTTTGTGGAAAAGCCGTTTAACGATCAGCTGTTGCTCGATTGTGTTCAGCGCGCTATTGAGGCAGACCGCCAGCAACGCCAGAACGATGCGCAACTTGGTGAGTGGCGTGCGCGCATGGCGACGTTAACTCCCCGTGAATGCGAGGTGATGGAGTTGGTGGTGGATGGTGCCGCCAATAAAGTGATTAGCGCTACTCTGGGGGTGAGCCTGAAGACAGTAGAGGCGCATCGTGCCCGCGTGATGGAGAAGCTTAAGGCCGATTCACTCTCCCATTTAGTGCGCATGAGTGTGGTACTTAAGGCGGCGCAGGGTGGCTCCTAGGGTTTACCCTAGTGCCCTTAGTAATCGTCCCAATGTTATTGGCAACAGTGTTTCGCCATAATTTCCCGCAGTTGCTAACCCGTGGTTGGCTTAGCAGCAGTCATCTTCGGATGACAACTTTAAAGCTGTGGTAGCTTTGTAGTTAGATACTCCCTCCA
>JBFFJV010000319.1:0-3195 GCA_041555695.1 Thiohalomonadaceae bacterium
ACAAAGCTCCTCTTCGCTGATATCAAACGGAAAGGAGTCCCTGACCTGTTCAATCATATTCACCATCACAACATCGGTTTTAGGCTTCATCGCAAACTCATCTATCTAAAAGATCCAGCGTGATCGTAGCGAACAACAACTCCTCTGCCGTTCACTATATTGCTACTACCTCCTGCAAACAAAAAAAGCCCGGTAAAACCGG
Source organism: Thiohalomonadaceae bacterium (assembly GCA_041555695.1). Taxonomy (GTDB): domain Bacteria; phylum Pseudomonadota; class Gammaproteobacteria; order Thiohalomonadales; family Thiohalomonadaceae; genus JAPHSX01. Next base: position 203 of record JBFFJV010000319.1, read on the forward strand.
GCTTCTCTTCACTTCCAGATCAGGGGAATCCCCCCTATCACTCAATCAGGTAAATAGATTGGCATTAATCCAGAAGTGGGTAGCAATACTCGCAGCATAACCGGCAGCGATGGCCGGTGCCCACTTCAGGTGACCGAAGAAGGTGTACTTGCCACGCGCCTGCCCCATCAGTGCTACACCGGCGGCAGAGCCGATGGAGAGCAGTGAACCACCGACACCGGCAGTCAGTGTCACCAGCAGCCACTGACCCTGCGACATCTCGGGGTTCATGGTCAGTACCGCAAACATCACGGGGATGTTATCGACGATGGCCGAGAGTATGCCAACCGTAATATTAGCATTGGTGGCGCCCCAGGAGTTGTACATCACATCGGAAACCAGGGCGAGGTAGCCGAGGAAGCCGAGACCACCAACGCAAAGTACCACGCCGTAGAAGAAGAACAGGGTGTCCCACTCAGCACGCGCCACCTTATTGAAGATATCGAAGGGCACGACATCCCCCATCTGACCTTCATGCTCGACATCTTTGGCGCTCTCCTCCCTGTGAGCGGTCTTCTTTAAGAAGAAGCCGAACAGCTGCAGGTAGGCCAGGCCGGTCAACATTCCGATAACCGGTGGCAGACCGAGGAAGTTGTGGAATGACACGGCAGTGCCGATGGTCAGCAGGAAGAAAGCGATAATGCGCTTGGCGCCACGCTTCATTGCGACCGCCTCGCCACCACCAACCGGCTGCTCATCCGGTACCGCGAAGTGCATGATCGCGGCAGGTACCACGAAGTTGACCACGGCAGGAATAAACAGGGCAAAGAAGCCCCAGAAGTCGACGATGCCCTTCTGCCACACCATCAGGGTGGTGATGTCGCCAAAGGGGCTGAAGGCGCCACCGGCGTTGGCACCGACTACGATGTTGATACAGGCCACGCTGATAAAGCGGATGTTATCTCCACCCACCGCCAGTACCACCGCACACATCAGCAGCGCAGTGGTAAGGTTATCGGCCACCGGCGAGATGAAAAAGGCGAGCGTACCGGTGAGCCAGAACAGTTTACGAAAGCCGTAACCCTTCTGAATCAACCATGAGCGCAGGGCATCAAATACAGAGCGCTCCTCCATGGCGTTGATGTAGGTCATCGCCACCAGCAGGAACAGCATCAGCTCCGCATACTCCAGCAGGTTGTGGCGCACTGCATGCTCGGCCAGTTCTGACATGCCGTGGTTCATATAGACCGCACCGATCATCGCCCAGATGATACCGGCAGCCAGGATCACCGGCTTGGACTTGCGCAGGTGGGTAAACTCCTCGGCCATCACGAACAGGTAGGCGAGGGCGAAGATACCGATGGCGATAAAACCAACGCCGCTGTTGGTCATATCGAGCGGCTCATGCGTCTCAGCACCACCAGCCGTGGCAGCGAGGGCCACAGAGGTGAGCAGCATCGGCACGATGAGTGCTGCAAGTGTTGTAAGAATTTTTTTCATCTTTTTTCTCTAACTCTTTAATTTAGAAAACGAGATTCATCATCACTATCATTACGATCAGGAAGAGAATGGTCATAATGCCACCCGCCTTCATGAAGTCAGGTACACGGTAACCACCCGGGCCCATGATCAGTGCATTCACCTGGTGGGTGGGGATGAGGAATGAGTTGGAGGTAGCGATAGCCACGGTCAGTGCGAACACGGCTGGATCGGCACCTACCTGCAACGCAATATTCACCGCCAGCGGTACCAGCAGTACGGTCGCGCCCACGTTGGACATCACCAGGGTGAAGAAGGTCGCCAGTACCGCAATCGAGCCCTGAATCACCCACGGCGCTGCGCCACCAACCAGTGAAACCACCTCACCGGCAATCCACTTAGCGGTACCACTGGTCTCTACGGCCAGACCCAGCGGGATCAGGGAGGCTAGCAGGAACACGGTCTTCCAGCTCACCGCCTCGTAGGCCTCCTCAATGGTCAATACCTTGGAGAGAACCATACCCATGGCACCGGTCAACAGGGCTACGGAGAGACGCACATCCATGAAGATCAGTACCAGTGCAGTAGCAAAGAAGATCAACGCAGGAAGCAGCTTGTTCGGACGCAGCTCTTCGTGCGGATACTCGGTGGTCACAACGACGAAATTGCGGTCACTTTCAAGACGAGCCAGGTCGGACCAGGCGGTGTGTACAACCAGTGCATCACCGGCCTTAAATGCGGTATCGCGCACGCCCCCCCCCTCACGGGTGATGGTCTCGCCGCCACGGTGGATCGCCATTAGCGACAGACCGTAGGTCTTACGCATCCACACATCACGCGCGGTCTTGCCGATGAGATTGGAACCGGGTGGAACGACCACCTCGGCAATACCTGACTTGGTGGGTATCAGCGCATCGGAGAAGACATCCAGCTCGCTCTTCACCTCTACCTTGGCAGCCTCGACAAACTTGGCAAAGTTCTCATCATCGCCCAGCACACCGAGGAGCGTGCCGGCTTCAATGCCGGTACCACGATCCACACTATTCGCACCAAAGCGCAGGCCATCACCCTTCTCTACCGCAACGATACGGATCTTGCAGCTACCCTCAATCTCATCGAGGCTACGGCCAATCAGCTTACTGTCGGCAGGCACCTTGACCTCATAAACCTCGTAATCAACCCCGTAGAGCTCATCAAAGTAATCTGCGGCCCTCTGCCCGGAGGTGGCATCGTCGCCCCCCTTGCTGGTCGGCAGTACAAAACGACCGGCAATAACAAAGTAGATGATACCGGTGGCTACCAGCGCGATACCAACAGGGGTTACCGAGAACAGTCCCCAGGTTTCCATCGGCGCTACTTCAGGAGGCAGGGCCTTATTGGAGGTAAGGATCAGGTCGTTAAGCAGAATCAGCGGCGACGAGCCGATCATCGTCATGGTGCCACCGAGGATGGCGGTAAAGCCCATCGGCATCAGCAGGCGTGACATCGGCAGACCGGAACGGGCCGAGATGCGCGAGACCACTGGCAGGAACAGT
>JBFFJV010000320.1:0-3176 GCA_041555695.1 Thiohalomonadaceae bacterium
ATCACCAAGGAAGCTCCAAACTATCGGGTGTAACGCCTGATTGCTTAGGTAGATATAAAGGCCCCGTAACGGGGCCTTTTTATTTTGTAACAGAGAACATTTTATCCGGGGTATGTCCCGGTTAACCATGAGCAATATGGATGCAGAATAGTGGCTCATCCTCGCCACTATTGTGGTAATGCCTATGGTGAGCGCTTTATCCTATAGATGTGTGCGGGTTTTGCTGCCGGGGCGACTGCGTTAGTGGTTGCGGGCCTTGAGTACCGCACGCAGTGGAGCCGGATGCTTTTCGACGGTGAGGCTGGGATTTTCGGGATCCAGATAATCGCAGAGTGATTCAAAGTGCATCCACTGGGTGCTTCGTTGCTCATCCTTAGTGGTCGGGCTGACATCAATGATCTCGATATCTGAAAATCCAGCCTGTCCCAGCCACTGTGCCATGGTGGCCGGAGAGGGCAGGGTATGTACGTTTTTCATTTTGGCATAACGCCCTTTAGGGTGTAGCAGATCGCCAGGACCGCCTTCGACCACCAGTCCCTCCAGCACCAGTTCGCCCCCTGGTTTGAGGTGCTGTTTTAACTGTTCCAGATGCTCCATATGGTCTTTACGGTGGTAGATCACCCCCATCGAGAAGACGCTATCGAAGGCCTGGTTTCCTGCCGGGAGCTCTTCCAGTTTGAGTGGCAGAACATGCATCGGCAGTTCACCGATAAAGTGACGCATCGCGGTGTACTGCATGACATAGCTGATCGTCGGGTCGATACCGATCACCCGTTCGGCGCCAGCCCCCAGCATGCGCCAGCCGTAGTAGCCGTTGCCGGAACCGACATCCAGCACGGTTTTGCCTTTGAGTTCGACAGCCTCTTCGATGCGTTGCCACTTCCAGTCGGAGCGCCACTCAGTATCAAGGTGAATACCATAGGGACAGAAGGGGCCCTTGCGCCAGGGGTGGAAGGCCATCAGTGTTTTGCTGATCGCCTGGCGCCCGGCCTCATCCAGCTGTTCGGCTGAGCCGATCTGCAGACAGGGGGCGGAGAGGTCAAGTGTATCCGGGCTAAGTGCTGGCAGTTGCGCCAGAGCCTCCAGCCAGCGCTGCAGGTCACCATGGCGGCCCAACCGCTCTTCGCTTAACTGTGGGACCGATTCCAGCCAGTGGGCGATGGGGGAGTGTTGCATCCATTCAAACAGCTGGGGGTAGCCAAAGGGTTCGAGATTCATGGGTTAATGTTTCACCGCGGCGATAGAGACGAAGTTAAAGGCCTGGAACCAGGGCTCGATTTGGGAGAAGCCCGCCTGGTGCAGGCGCTCGTTATGCTGCTGCAGCGTATCGGGGACGAGCACCTCCTCCAGTGCCGCACGTTTCTGACTGATCTCCAGTTCCGAGTAGCCGTTGGCGCGTTTGAAGGCGAGGTGCAGCTGCTCCTGAAACCGCTGTTGCTCCTCACGGCTAAAGCGCAGTTTTTCCGAGAGGATTAATACGCCACCGGGCAGCAGGCCGTGGTAGATCTTTTGAAGTAGTGCCAGCCGCTCCACATCCGGCAGGAACTGCAGGGTAAAATTGAGTACCACCACCGAGGCGTTGTTGATCTCCACATCGCGAATGTCGGCACACTGCACCTCGACCGGAGTGGTAGCCAGGTCGTGGGCGATGTTTTCGCGACAGCGTTCTACCATGGCCTCAGAATTGTCGACGGCGATGAGGGTACAGCCGCTGGCGATGATGCGGCGGCGTAGTGAGAGCGTGGCGGCACCGAGTGAGCAACCCAGGTCATAGAGTCTGCTGTCGGGCTGCGCATACTGTTCGGCAAACAGGCCGAGCAGGGCGATGATTTCGCTATAGCCCGGTACCGAGCGGCGGATCATGTCGGGAAATACCGAGGCGACCCGCTCGTCGAAGGCAAAGTCGACGAGCATCTCCTGCGGTGAGGCGTAGATGTCGTCGCGTGGACTGTGGTGATTGCTGGGCTGTTTCATCATGCGCGTCATTTTACGCTAAACGGGCACGAGAGTGGATGTGATTGCCACAGGGAAAATAGCGGCCTGCACCCAACGCAAAATACTTCGCTGTTCCCTCTGCCCTCTGTTGCTACTGGGGTTGAGCTAATTCTGCATGGCGTAGAGCAGGGTAATCTCCTCGGCCCAGATGCTATCGTCTATGGTCTCCAGCACCATCGGGATATCCTCAAAGCGCGCATCGTTCATCAGGTAGCGAAAACACTCCAGACCAATCTTCCCCTTACCCAGACTCTCGTGACGGTCTACCCGTGAGCCGAGTTCAGGCTTGGAGTCGTTAAGGTGCATTGCGCGCAGGTAGTTGAAGCCGACAATGTGCTCGAACTGCTCGAAGGTCTCCTCGCAGGCCTTTACGGTGCGCAGGTCGTAACCGGCGGTAAAGGTGTGGCAGGTATCAAGGCAGACGCCGATGCGTGACTTGTCCTCCACCTTATCGATGATCTGTGCCAGATGTTCGAAGCGGTAACCGAGGGTGGTGCCCTGGCCGGCGGTGTTTTCAATTACCGCAGTGACCCCCGATGTCTGCTCCAGTGCCCAGTTGATGGAGTCGGCGACCACGTCGAGACTCTGCTCCTCGCTATGCTTGTTGAGGTGCGCACCGGGGTGGAAGTTGAGCAGGGGTAGCCCTAGCTGCTCGCAGCGCTGCAGCTCATCGAGGAAGGCGTTGCGTGACTTCTGTAACGGCTCCTTTTCTGCGTGGCCGAGATTGATCAGGTAGCTGTCGTGGGGCAGCACCTGCTCCGGGGCGATACCGACCCTGTTGAGGTTTTCCTTAAAGGCATTAATGCTCTTTTCGGTGAGAGGCCTGGCTACCCATTGACGTTGATTCTTGGTGAACAGGGCGAAGGCCCGGGCACCGAGCTGCTGGGCATTTAGCGGGGCGTTCTCTACACCACCGGCGGCGCTGACGTGGGCACCAACGTATTTCATTTTGTGTTCTCCCTGTTCTGTTGCTGTGCCGCTAACAGCTTTTCGGTCATTTGTGGGACAGGCAGCGGTTTGCTGAAGTAGTAACCCTGATATTTATTACAGCCGCGTATTTCAAGAAACTTTTGCTCCTCTGCCGTCTCGACACCCTCGGCAATTAACTCCAGCTCCAGGTGGTGGGCCATGGAGATAATGGTCTCGACGATGTGGGCGTTGGCCTCGGTAAGGTGAATGTC
>JBFFJV010000321.1:0-3173 GCA_041555695.1 Thiohalomonadaceae bacterium
CGATAATAACAGGCTGCAGTTCGTTTGCATGAAGGGTGTTCAGCCCGCTGTTGAGGAAAAGCAGGAGGGTCAGGAGTATCTTACTTGTGGCTTTCATAAAAGGTTTGTAACTCCCTGTATAGTTAGATGTTTTTTATGGGTTTTTATGACATTTTAAGTATGGGGGAATCTTTGAGAAAGCAATGTGATAATAATATCCGGGTAAAGATAAGTCGAGTTTAATACCTTTTTATTGATCCCCTTCACAGAGCCAGTCTACAGGATATCAGGTATCATTTGAGTTAATTTCTGATATGACAGGGTTGTCCATAGTGGTTTCACTTGGGCTCTGTGGTACTGCTTTCCATTTTTTTCTCCTCTTCCTGTAATTGCAGTGCCCACATCTCGGCGTAGCGTCCCTGCTGCTCCAGCAGTTGCTGGTGTGGGCCGCGTTCAGTGATAGTGCCGCCGTCCATTACCACGATCTCATCGGCGTCGATAATGGTGGAGAGGCGGTGGGCGATCACCAGGGTGGTGTGGTTCTCCGCCAGAGCCTTGAGCGATTCGAGGATGGTCTTTTCCGACCTGGAGTCGAGGGAGGAGGTGGCTTCGTCGAATACCAGAATCTTCGGGTTTTTCAGCATCGCCCTTGCGATGGCGATGCGCTGCTTTTCGCCGCCTGATAATTTCAGGCCGCGCTCGCCAACGACGGTTTGATACCCCTCGGGCAGCGATTGAATAAAATCGTGGATATTGGCCATTCGTGCCGCCTGTTCGATCTCCTCCTGCGAGGCGCTACAGCGACCATAGGCGATGTTGTACTCGATGGTGTCGTTAAACAGCACCGTGTCCTGCGGCACGATGCCTATCGCCTCGCGCAGACTCTGTTGAGTGACCTGGCGAATATCCTGTCCGTTAATCAGCACCCTGCCGCCGGTGACATCGTAAAAACGAAACAGCAGCCGGGCCAGGGTCGATTTACCGGCACCACTGTGGCCGACCACCGCCAGCTTCTTTCCTGCCGGTATTTCGAAACTCACATCATTCAAAATCGGTCGTTCCACGTTGTAGTGGAAGGCGACCTGTTCGAAGCGGACACTGCCGTCGCCTACCTCAAGAGCCGCGGCATCGTCGGCATCTTTGATCTCCTCGTCCACATGCAGCAGGGTGAACATGCGATCCATATCGGAGAGTGCGTGCTTTACCTGGCTATAAACCACGCCGAGGAAGTTGAGCGGAATGAATACCTGCAGCATGAAGGCGTTGACCAGCACCAGGTCACCCAGACTCATGGTTTTATCGATCACCCCCTGTGCGGCGAGCACCATCACCAGGGTGACGCCGGTGGCGATCAGCGCACCCTGGGCGATGTTGAGGCCCGACATCGAGGTCTGGCTCTTTACGGCTGCATCCTCCCACTCGGCCAGGGTCTCGCCATAGCGGTGGTGTTCGAACTGCTCGTTGTTGAAATATTTCACCGTCTCGTAGTTGATTAGCGAGTCGATGGCGATGGAGTTTGCCTCCGAGTCTTTGGCGTTCATGCGGTGGCGAAATTTCATCCGCCAGTTGGTGATCAGGAAGGTGGTGGTGACGTAGAACACCACTGTTACCACCACGATAATGGCAAACCACGGTGAGTAGTTGTTGAGCAGGATCGCCGCCACCAGCCCCAGCTCGACGAAGGTGGGGAGGATGGAGAAGAGCATGTAGTTGAGCAGCGAGGAGGCAGAGCGGGTGCCGCGCTCCATGTCACGCGATAGTGCCCCGGTCTTGCGCTCCAGATGGTAGCGCAGAGAGAGTTTGTGCAGGTGGCCCAGTGCCTTAAGCGAGAGGTCGCGCATGGTGCCATGACGTACTTTGGCAAAGACGACATCACGTAACTCGTTAAATGCAGAGCCGGCGAGGCGCAACACGCCGTAGCCGATGAGGATTGCCAGCGGTAGCGCCAGCATCCGCCCCTGCGGGTTATCCAGGGCATCGACGATCTCCTTGAGCGCCAGTGGCACGCCGACAATCGCCAGCTTGGAGAGCACCAGAAAGGCCAGTGCCAGCCCGGCCCTACCACGGTAGTTCCACAGGTAGGGCAGCAGGGAGCGGATGGTCTGCCAGTCGTGGCGGTTGGCGGCGGGGGCTTCGGTCTGTTTACGGTGCATGGTTTGGTTCGCTGGTTAAGGGGGCGGAGTCACTCAATCGGTTTGGCTACGGCGCCAAATCTGCCATCATCGCAGACAATGTGCTATCGATGTGTGACTCCGACCCCGTTCTATGGTGGAGGCGTATTACATTCCCTAACTTGCGGGTTATACTCAACTTTATCAATAAGAATATTTAATGGAGGGAGAGCGAGATGAGTATGCCGACTAAAGAGGAGCTGGAGATCGCGCTGGTCGAGGCTGCACGCATGCGTGAGGCGGGTGAGGATCCCAAGTTCATCGCCAAGGCGCTGCTCAATGCCAACTATCAGGTAGCACAGCTTAATCATGTGCTGGCGGCAGTAGAGCTCTACTTCCACTCCGGTATGGCGGTGACCGAGCATCAGAAACTGAAGAAGGCGGTGGAGTCGGCCAAGCTGGCCATTGATCGCAGCGGCGGTATTGAGCATGAGAGCTTCGGCCTGCGCTGAGCTACCTGCAGTGAACCACGGGCCTGATAGCGGGTCTACACTTATTCCTCTCCGTGAGGTGTAGGGTCGGTTCCCAGACTGCGGCCAGCAAGTGCTGATGCGTTCGCGACCAGGAGGTCGCTCCTACGAGTTGCCTGGTTTTTCGATAAACTTAATTTTGGTGTTGATATGCCCTTTTATGAATATGCCTGCCAGTCCTGTGGTCACCGTATGGAGGTGATGCAGAAGATGAGCGATGCGCCGCTCACCGAGTGCCCCGAGTGTCACAAGGCGGAGCTGAAGAAGCTGGTCTCCGCCGGCGGCTTTACCCATAAGTCCGCCAGTATCGATAACGCGCCGGCCTGTGCCAGTGGTGGTTGCGGTGCCTCCTGTTTGACCAAATAATTAATAAATCTCCAAGGAATTCAATATGATGTCGGCCCTTCGTCGCTACATTATGGCCGGTCTGCTGGTCTGGCTGCCGCTCGGCATCACTATCCTGGTGGTGAAGATGCTGGTTGAACTGATGGATCGCAGCCTGTTGCTGTTACCTGCCAGGTATCAGCCTGAGTTGCTGCTGGGGATGCACATC
>JBFFJV010000322.1:0-3168 GCA_041555695.1 Thiohalomonadaceae bacterium
CCACTCCGGCCCTCGCTCCAAGATGCTGCAGATCGCCACAGAAGCACATCATGGTAAGAGGGAAAAGCAGACCGAGAAGTATCGCAACGGGAGCCACAATAAGAATCACAGCAGCATAATTCAGGACACTCTCTATGAGGTAATGTAATTGCAGTGTGTCAATATAACTCTCAAGGCCTGGAAGGTAGCCGAGCGCGGTACGGTTAACAAAGAGCAATGTGCCCAGCAGCAGCAATCCAGTTAAAAGTGACAACGGCAGATCTTTAATCCTCTCCATCATAAGTCTGGCAATAAGAGAACCTATAGCAATTCCACCCAGAAAGATCGCCATCAATATGGCGTAGCCATAGATAGTCGACCCCATGTAGATGGATAGATACTTAATCCAGCCGCTCTCCACAGCAATGGCACTTACCCCCGTAACCATCAGCAGCAGCGCCCCGAGCCATGTCTCACCGTGCGTTGATGGATTCACTCCTCCGGCCTGTTGTCTGATTTCACTTACTTCAGCAGGCGAGAGTTGATTTAGGCTAAGTAGCCATGCACCGGTTGCAACAAGGAGGTTGATAATGACAGCGCAATAGAGTGCTCCATCAAGCCCCCACGCAGGAATCAGTACAAATGCACACACTAATGCGCCAACAACCGCACCGAGGGTATATGAGAAATACAGCAGACTGAAACCACTACCAATCTCTTTATCGTTTTCGATCACTATATAAGAAACTAGTGGATAGGCTGCACCCAGTCCCGCAGCCGGTATTGCCAACATCAACGCAACCACACTGAACCTGAACCACAACTCGCTAGCAAGGGAGGGCAGCAGTGCCAGAAGCTGATCCAGATTAAGCATAATAGGTAGCAGGAGTAGTGCGCTAATACCAACCGTCAACTCGACTGCTGCGAAGAGTTTCAGTCCAGAACACTTGCTACGTGCCGCATAGCCAGATAGCCATGCACCGGCCGCCATGCCGAGGAAAACTGCTGCGAGTACAGCACCCACCGCAGCGCTCGTGACACCGATGCTGAGCCCAAGCAAGCGTACCCATACCACCTGATAGATGAGTGCTGAAACTCCCGAAAGCAGAAGGAGAAACACAATAATCTTATTCAATGGAGAGCTGTTCACAATCGTTCTATCTCATATCCAACGTAAACTGATATATCTATTCTACAGTGCGTTCTTCGGGCCAAAGGTTATCACTATTATCGATAACAAAGTTAATCGTCACCTCGCTCCACCGTCGTTGCGCGTCGAGCAGAATCAATGCCAATCACGTAAGCCGTTAACCACCTGGCGCTAACTACTATTTCACCAGCCTGGCATCTCCCCTTACTCTGGTGAATCTGGTATTCTTTGCCCTCATCGTACCAACATAATTTATAGCCTGATATGCAGTGCGAATGATCACACGTAGATGTGAAATCATTTATTAGACAACATTAATATACCCTGAGGATTGCCACATGGAACAGGAGATACTGCTACTGTGGGTGGCAGTCAGCACATATGTCTTGAGCGGTGTTATCGCGATATTCGGAGTGGTACTTGCCAAGCGCCCTGATCGCACTGTTCTGGGGCTGCTACTCATCGCGCTGATCATTCACGGTAGTTCTATTCTGATGCGTTGGGATCGACTCGATCACGGCCCCTACCTCACCATGTTCGAAATACTCTCCAGTAATGTCTGGAGTTTGCTTTTTATCTACGCGATCGCCTACTGGCGTTACCGGGCCATACGTCCCATAGCCGCGATCGTTTTGCCCATTATGTTCATTATGATGGGCTGGATGATGCTCTCCAATCCTGATGCAGGCCATCTACCGCCAACCTATGACACCACCTGGCTGGTGATTCATATTCTCTTCGGTAAGGTCTTTCTTGGCTCGGTACTGACAGCGGTCGGTATGGCCGTGGTGATACTCTTGCGCCATGTTGGTATCGCAACAGAGCGACTGTCCCGCCTGCCAAACGACCACAGGCTAGATGATCTTGCCTATCGTTTTATGGCACTCGGTATTATTTTTGATACCCTGATGCTCATTGCCGGGGCAATCTGGGCACAGGATGCCTGGGGTCGCTACTGGGACTGGGATCCCCTGGAGACCTGGTCATTCCTGACATGGCTCTTTATGGCATTCTCGCTGCACCTGCGAATTACCTATAAAACCTCACCGCTACGAGGTGCGGTGATGGTTATAGTGGTCTTTACCCTCGCCTTTCTTACCTTCTTTGGGGTGCCTTTTGTAACGACCAAACCACATCAGGGTGCTGTGTAAGTCTATGCACCCATCGACCCCAATCAACCCGCTAAGCCGGCCCTGGCTGCTATTGGCGATTGGCGCGATCGGCCTCTCTGCACTGTTCGCCATTTTGCTTGTGGTGGCCCGCACACCACTGCTCCAACATCTGTTTGGTGGCGCCGACCTGTTTCATACGGTACTGGTCTTACATGTCAATTTCTCTGTTCTGATATGGTTACTCGCCTTCGGCGCGGTGATCTGGTCACTTGCCATCCGCACCTTTCACCCGGTTATCGACCCTCTCTCTTTGGGTCTTGTCATTACTGGAGTCGTTTTAATCAGCCTTTCACCGCTGCTCACCCCACCACCACAACCAGTGATGAGCAACTACATACCAATTCTGTACAGCCCGGCATTTCTCACCGGGCTCTGCACCTTTGCCGTGGGTATCAGCCTCTACGCCCTGCGTCGCCTTGCCATGCCTTTCACTGTCAGTGGTGCCTCTCACACAGGAAAACTGGCAGCACTCGGTCTCATCGTCGTACTCATGGTTTTTGCCATCACCGCCTGGCGGCTCCCGCACCCAATTAATGAGCCCGCCGCCTTCGAAGTTCTATTCTGGGGAGGCGGTCATCTGCTGCAATTCGTCTATCTGCTACTGTTGCTAAGCTGTGGCCAGAGCCTGAAAAGTGAAACAACATCACGCCTTCCCAGCCGATTTATCGGGATAGTATCGGGTTCCCTGTTCGCGACTGGCCTTCTGCTAGCAATACTACTTGAGCCGGACTCGCCTGCTTATCGCGGTGCCTTCACGCAACTAATGCGCTTCGGCACGCCGCTACTGGCACTCCCCACCATTCTCCTGCTGTGGAACAAACCGGTTTTTAACGGTCTGCGTCTAGCACTCCTATTGTTACTGGCTGG
>JBFFJV010000323.1:0-3157 GCA_041555695.1 Thiohalomonadaceae bacterium
ATTATGAAAATCGTCTGCGTAGCATTCAGGCACTCAACAAGGCATACGCCTATATCGCGACAAAGAGCCGTAAGAATGATCTTATCGACAAGCTTAACGACAGGATTAAGCATGATCTTTCCCGCGCAGAACAGCTTAGAGCCGAGGGGGAATACGATAGAGGACGTGCTGAACTTGATAAGGTTTACCAACAGGTACGTGCTGCGGTTGAGGGAATCCGAGGCGGCCAGACACTAGGTGAGCTTTCCAGCAACACGGCCAGCACATCGCCTCTGCAGCATGACTATGAAACTAAGTTACGCAGTATTCATGCACTGCTGGAAGCACAGCAGCGTATCGCTGATGAAAAAGCCTCTGCCGAGCAAAAAGAGCAGATGAAACGCACCGTCTCGGCCTTGCTCAATTCTGCCGATGACTATGCTGCTGGCAATGATTACGAGCATGCACTAAAAACCGTTAAACAGGCCTATCAGATCGTTACCGCATCAATTGAGCAACTTCGCGGTGGTGAAACACTGGTTAGAACCCTTCACTTTGAGACTCCCGAGGAGGAGTATCACTACGAACTTGATCGCAATGACACCTATAAGATGCTGATCCATATGCTGGTGGAAGATAAAAAGACGATGCAGGTCACCGCGCGGGTACAACAGTTCCTGGATCAGGCTAACGCCCTGCGTAAACTAGGAGAACATCAGGCACAGAGTGGCGATTTCGATAAGGCGATTAGCTCACTGGAACAGTCGACACGAAATCTTATCTTTGCCATGCGTAATGCAGGGTTCTTTATCCCCGGCTAACAGGGTAAATAGATATGCGCACCTTCATCATTACAAGCACTCTTCTCCTTGCCTCCGTGTCGATGGCTGAAAATAGCATCACACCCCTGGCTGACGATGGCATTCATGACACCAGCAACCCTGCTTTCGAGCTGTTGCAGGAGCCTGTCGCTGCGCTGGCGAACCTCCCGCTAGACGTCAATGGACGCACTGACTGGGTAAAAACTATCCAGGACGGTCATATTGCACCACGTAAAGGTGTTACAGGTAAGGAGAAGATGAAGGAGGTCGATCTCGACATTACGATGAAGAACACTGCCTCCATGCCTCATGTTCTGTTCAGCCACCAGGTGCATACCCAATGGCTAACCTGCAGCAATTGCCATTCGCGAATATTTCTACCGCAGATCGGCGGCAACTTTATCACCATGGCAAAGATCATGGAGGGCGAGTACTGCGGCGTCTGTCACGGCAAGGTCGCCTTCCCCGCACTCGACTGCGAAAGGTGTCATACCGTTCCCAATGAGAAAAAGGGACTTCGGTGAGTACCATTCACCATATCTTCATCGCGGCTATCTTTTCCTCTCTGGCATCATTCAGTGGTGCAACAGAAGAGTTACCCTCTGCACAATACATTACGACAATTGATCGTGCTCATCTTACAGCATCTACTTTTGGCCAAATGGCCGGCCTACCTGATTACATTCGACTCAAGCACCCCGTCGCAGTCGGTGTACGCGACAATATTGTCTTTATTTTTGATGCTTTCACGGGCAGTTTCTATCGGTATGACACGCAATTAGAAACGATTGTCACGCTAAGTAGTGTTACCGCAGATATACAACAGAATATCTCAAGCATCACTGTCTTAACCGATTATTCGTTCTTTGCTACGGACCCCTACGGTCGCAAGGTTCTTCATATTGCTAGTGATGGGACCGTTCTCAACACTATCTCCAATGATGCCAATATGTCACACCCCGTAGCTACTGGATATGACATATTTAATAGTCGCCTTCTTGTAGCTGACAGTACCTTCGATCACATCATTGCCTTCGATAAAACCGGGCGTCCGGTATTCGCCTTCGGCGAACGGGGTACCGGGCATGACCAAATACGCTTAATCATTGATATGGCTACGCACGCTACTGGCATCTACGTTCTTGACCAGTTAAATAACCAGGTGAAGAAGTTTTCCTACAGCGGCGAGTTTATGTCGTCTTTTCCACGCAATGAGGTTGATAATCCGACAGCCATTGCTGTCGATCGTGATGAACGCGTCTATATCAGTGATGGATTCGACGACACTATAAAAGTGTATTATCAAGGAAAACTTATTGATACCCTCGGTGGTACGGGTGTCACCTTTGGGCGATTCAACATGGTCACAGACCTCGTAATCGCTCAAAACTTTCTTTATGTGGTCGACAGTCTCAACGCAAGAATCCAGGTCTTCATCATGAATCCCCTGCCACAGGTCGAAATGAGCAAGGAGCCACGTAATGACTCCTAGAAACATCCTCCAGGCCTGCTCCGTTGTCTTTGTCTTTGCCCTTACCCTCTCCGGCTGCGCGACCACACCGCCGGTACCAATGCACTATGTCAATAGTGATGACATCATTACATGGCCAGCATTACCGGAAGTTCCGCGTTACAGCCACATAGGCGAGCTGACAGGTGAAGCCAATTTTCAGGATGAAGGTAGCGAGAAAACCAGGCACAACGTTCTGCAATGGTTAGTTGGCCTGCTCACCGGTGATGCAATCCCTGTTGAGCTGGAGCAACCCCAGGCCGGTACCGTAGATGCTCACGGGCGTGTTTACGTCTCTGATATCGGGCGAAATGCCGTCTTCGTCTTCGACAGCGTTTCCAACCAGTTGCATATCTGGGAGTGGGCAGGCAGCTATCAGCGCTTCGAATCACCCATTGGGGTGGCGATTGGGCCTGATAACACCATATTGGTTGCGGACTCTGAACTTAAAGTCATCGTGCAGTTGAATGATGAAGGAAAACCCATTAAACAGTTTGGCATGGACCTTCTCAAGCGACCAACAGGTATTGCTCGTGATGCTGAACGCGAGCGCATATATGTAGCAGACACGCATGCACATGACATCAAGGTATTTAATGATGCTGGTCAGTTACTGGACACTCTTGGCAAACGCGGGGAAGATGCCGGTGAATTTAATTACCCTACCCATATTAGCTTTGCCAATGATCTCCTTTACATTACCGATCGCCTGAATTCCCGTATTCAGGTTTTTACGCCTGATGGTGACAACCTGCGTGCCTTCGGAGAGCGTGGCCTGTATGTCGGGAATCTACCCCACCCCAAAGGGGTTGCTGCAGATAGTGATGGTAATATATACGTTACTGAA
>JBFFJV010000324.1:0-3148 GCA_041555695.1 Thiohalomonadaceae bacterium
AACTCGAAACGATCGGTGACAAAGTGATCATCATCATTACGACGCGCCAGCGGTGAGACCTCGGTAGGATAGGCGGTGATAAAGGTCGGGTCCTTCAGGCGATGTTCCACCGTCTTCTCGAAGATCTCAATCTGCACCTTGCCCAGACCGTAGGAGTCCTTCAACGGAATCCCCATACTCTCTGCCACGGCACGGGCCTGCGCCATATCATCCAGCTGGGCCTCGCTAATATCCGGGTTGTAATGGAGGATCGACTCTTTCACTGTCATCCGGGTAAAGGGCTTACCGAAGTCGTACTCATCGCCCTGGTATTTGACGGTAGTGGTACCGAGCACGCTCTCGGCCAGACCGCGCAGCATCGCCTCGGTCAGATCCATCAGGTCTTTATAATCGGCATAGGCCTGATAGAACTCGATCATGGTGAACTCGGGGTTGTGACGTGTCGACAAGCCCTCGTTTCGGAAGTTACGATTGATCTCGAACACCCGCTCGAAGCCGCCGACCACCAGACGCTTGAGGTAGAGCTCCGGCGCAATACGCAGGAACAGCTCCATATCCAGCGCATTGTGAAAGGTGGTAAAGGGTTTGGCGGTGGCACCACCGGGGATCGCCTGCATCATCGGCGTCTCCACCTCAAGGTAGTCTCGTGCCACCATAAATTCACGAATGTAATGAACGATAGCCGAACGCATCTTGAAGGTGTCGCGAGTGACATCATTAACAATGAGGTCGAGATAGCGCTGACGATACTTGGTCTCCTGATCCGAGAGGCCGTGGAACTTCTCCGGCAGCGGACGCAGTGACTTGGTAAGCAGACGGACGGTGTCGACCCGAACCGATAACTCCCCTTTACCTGTCTTGAACAGGGTACCCTCGCCGCCGAGAATATCGCCGATATCCCAGGTCTTGAACTGCTCGTACACCTCGTCGGAGACCAGTGCCTTCTGCACATAAAGCTGAATCGCGCCCGACATATCCTTCACCTGGGCGAAGCTCGCCTTACCCATGATGCGTTTGCCCATCATGCGACCGGCGACTGAGACGCGAACATTCTCCGCCTCCAGTGCCTCCTTCTCCATCTCACCGTATTTGGCGTGCAACTCACCGGCCACCACGTTACGACGAAAGTCATTAGGGAAGGCGATACCATTCTCACGCAGTGCCGTCAGTTTGGCGCGACGCTCGGCGATCAACTTATTCTCGTCCTGAACTTCTACCTGATTCTCTTCGCTCATCTTCATTACTCAATTAAATGGTTACAGACCGCTCTTCAAGCTGGCCTCAATAAATGCATCCAGGTCACCGTCCAGCACAGCCTGGGTATTGCTGGTTTCGACCCCGGTGCGCAGATCCTTAATACGCGACTGATCCAGCACGTAGGAGCGGATCTGGCTGCCCCAGCCAATATCGGACTTGGTATCCTCCAGCGCCTGTGACTCAGCATTACGCTTCTGCATCTCAAACTCATAGAGCTTGGCCTTAAGCTGCTTCATCGCCTGGTCTTTATTCTTGTGCTGCGAGCGGTCATTCTGACACTGCACCACAATGCCCGTCGGGTTGTGGGTAATACGCACCGCCGACTCAGTCTTGTTAACGTGCTGACCACCGGCACCAGAGGCGCGGTAGACATCAATACGCAGATCAGCCGGGTTGATATCGATTTCGATACTGTCGTCGATCTCCGGCGAGACAAAGACCGAGGCAAAGGAGGTATGACGACGGTTACCCGAGTCGAAGGGCGACTTACGCACCAGGCGGTGCACCCCAATCTCGGTACGCAACCAGCCGAAGGCATACTCCCCCTCATAACGAATAGTAGCGGACTTAATACCTGCCACCTCGCCATCGGAGACCTCCATCAACTCGGTCTTAAAGCCGCGGTGCTCCCCCCAGCGCAGGAACATGCGCAGCATCATACTGGCCCAGTCCTGCGCCTCGGTACCGCCAGAACCGGCCTGTATATCCAGATAGGCATTATTGGGATCCATCGGCCCGGAGAACATACGACGGAACTCCAGCTCCACCAGCCGCTTCTCGAACTCATCGAGATCAGACTCCACCGCGGCAACGGACTCCTCGTCATCCTCCTCAGCGGCCATCTCCAGCAGGTCTTTGGCATCAGCCAGACCGGTGGTGAGGTCATCAACGGTAGTGACCACCTTCTCCAGCGCCGAACGCTCGCGCCCCAGCTCCTGAGCGTACTCAGGCTTATCCCAAACAGCCGGGTCTTCCAGCTCGCGCGAGACCTCGGTCAGTCGTTCACTCTTGACCTCATAGTCAAAGATACCCCCTAAGGGCATCAACACGGCCCTGCATATCTTTGATTTTGCTAACAATTAAATTAATTTCCAACATCGAATAATGACCGTCACAGGTTAGGCAGCAAAGCCGCCTATCATACACCACGCAGAAGAGACGGTGAACCAAAGCAGACACTTAACCATAGTTATTGCATGGATAAAGCGGTTATCGTATCTTTCATCTTGCACATGCCAAACAAATCCACATGCGCAACAAACTCAAGGAAGAGGGGAAAGAGAGATGGAAAGCACGAACAACCCTACAACAGCACCTGCACCCACACTTAGCCAGCAGTGCTTTCTTGAGTGCGAGGCCATGGCAAAATATGCCCTGGCATCCGGAATCAAGGTACCCGGTGTTCTGCTACAACAGCTCAAGGGGCTTGAATCCCCCATCAAACAAGACGAGCCGGACCTAAATGGCAGGTTTATACGCCGTCTTGGTGAGTGTCACGCCCGCCTCTCAGAACTCATCACCCCGGCAACACCACGCACAATCCTGTTACTGGATAGCGAAACCGAACAGAGCGGAAGACTACGTTTTCTCGGCCCGGTACCGCTGATCCGCCAGATGATGCTTACCGCCCTGCTCTCCCTTAGCGCACTCATCTGCCTCACCCTTTCGCATGAGGTCAACGGTTCAAAAGCCAACAGCGACATATTAGTCGGCTCTGGCATGCCACTACTACTCAACGAGTTATTTCTGCTCTCTGCTGCGGCACTCGGTGCCTCCTTCTCGGCCCTGTTTCTGGCCAACCGTTTTATCCAGGAGGGCACCTTCGATCCCAAATTCAATATATCCTACTGGATCCGTTTCGTCCTCGGACTGATCGCCGGATTCATCCTCG
>JBFFJV010000325.1:0-3146 GCA_041555695.1 Thiohalomonadaceae bacterium
CCCTCCTCCGTTAATTCACAGCCCTGGCACTTTGTCATTGCCGGCAGTGACGAGGCAAAAGCGAAGGTCGCCCGTGCCACCACCGGGCCTTATAGTGGCAACGAGCCAAAGGTATTGAACGCCTCGCATGTGGTGGTGCTGTGCGCCCGCACCGGGCTGGATGATGCCCACCTTGAGCGGGTACTGGCGCAGGAGGAGCATGATGGCCGATTCACGACAGCGGAAGCGAAGGAGGCACAGGTAAAGGGTCGTGGCTTCTATGTGAATATGCATCGTCACGAACTGCACGATACGCAGCAGTGGATGGAGAAGCAGGTCTATATCGCCCTCGGCACCCTGCTGCTCGGTGCTGCCGCGCTGGAGGTCGATGCCACGCCCATTGAGGGTTTTGACCGTGCTGTGCTGGATGAGGTCCTTGGTCTGCATGAGCAGGGCTTGACCGCTGTTGTTATCGCCGCGCTCGGTTATCGTAGTGATGATGATTTTAATGCCGCACTGCCGAAGTCACGGTTGTCGGCAGATGAGGTGTTTACCGTTTTATAAATAGTGAAAGGGCTAGAGCCCCCTTTCTGGTACCATCACAACCAGACCCAGTTTTTATCTGATAACCACACGCAAGACGATAGCATGCACTACAAAACAGACGACGTCCGTATCACCGGCATCCACGAGGTCAGCCCCCCGGCCGCCCTGCACGCAGAATTCCCGATTGATGACACCGCCTCGGAGACGGTATTTCACCACCGTGCGGCGATACACGACATCCTGCATGGCAAGGACGATCGCCTGGTCGTCATCGTCGGTCCCTGCTCGATTCACGACCCCAGTGCCGCGCGTGACTACGCCCGGCGCCTTAAACCGCTGCTTGATGCGCTGGCAGAGGAGCTCTGCATCATTATGCGGGTCTACTTCGAGAAGCCCCGTACCACCGTCGGCTGGAAGGGGCTGATCAATGATCCCGATATGGACGAGAGCTTCCATATCAACAAGGGGCTGCGCATCGCCCGCAGCCTGCTGCTGGACCTCAATAAGGAGGGGGTGCCCGCCGCCACCGAGTTTCTGGACCTCATCAGCCCGCAGTACATCGCCGACCTCATCAGCTGGGGCGCCATCGGTGCCCGTACCACCGAGAGTCAGGGCCACCGCGAGCTGGCCTCCGGCCTCTCCTGCCCCATCGGCTTCAAGAACAGCACCGATGGCGGCTTCAAGATCGCCATCGACGCGGTGCACGCCGCCTCGCGCCCGCACGTCTTCATGTCGCTGACCAAGGAGGGGCACTCGGCGATCTTCTCTACCACCGGCAATAATGATTGCCACATTATCCTGCGCGGTGGCAGAAAGCCCAACTACGACAAGGAGAGCGTGCAACAGGCCTCCCAGCAACTGGAGAAGGGGGGGCTGCGCCCCAGCCTGATGGTCGACTGCTCCCACGCCAACTCCAATAAGGATTACCGCCGCCAGGTCGATGTCTGCCGCGACGTCGCCAGCCAGGTGAGCAGCGGTGACAAGCGTATCATGGGCGTGATGCTGGAGAGCCACCTGGTGGAAGGTCGCCAGGATGTGGAGCCCGACAGGGAGCTTACCTACGGCCAGAGCGTGACCGATGCCTGTATCGACTGGGAGACTACCGAGGGCTTGTTGCGCGAACTGGCTGAGGCGGTCAAGGCGCGGCGTAAGGCTTAACTAAACCCTACGCACACCATTGTCATCAGGGTTATCGCTGCGCTACTTATCGGGGTAGCAAAAACGGTAGCCGCGACGGCGTATCGTTTCGATGGTGGTGATGCCGAGTGGCTGGTCGACCTTCTGGCGGATCTGACGGATCGCGACGTCGATGACATTGGGGGTCACCAGCTCCGGTTCCAGCCAGTTCGCATCGAGTAACTGTTCCTTGGAGACGATCTGGCCACGCAGTCGTGCCAGCTGGGCGAAGACGTCGAACGGCTTGCCCTTTAACTCGATAGTTCTACCCTGGTAGCTTACCGTCTCCTCATTGGTATCGATCGTCAGCTCCTCGATTTTGATGAGGTGGCCGACGCCGCTGCGGCGCAACCTTGCCTCAATGCGCGCCAGTAGCACATCCATATCAAAGGGTTTACGCAGGTAATCATCGGCACCTTCACGCAGCGCGCTAATTTCGCTGCTGGCGTCATCGCGTGTGGAGAGCGTGATGATCGTGGTTTTAGGTTGACCGTATCTGATGGTATGAAAGAAATCAGTGCCTTCAGCTAGGGCCCAGTCGACGAGCACCAGATCGTAGTGACGGATGTCGAAATAGTATTCGCCGTCTTTAAGGTTATTGACGCTGTCACAGACATAATCTGCGTTCACCAGTTTCTCAGTGATCCTTGCCAGTAACTCTTCATTCTCTTCAATAAGTAAAACTCTCATTCTTCTATAACTCGTGTCTGATGTGTTTGTTACTATCCGGCTATTCAAATAATCCCATTACGGCATCTGTACCGACCATCAGAATCCCGATGATGAGCAGGAATATTGCGGGTAACAGCATGATGCCGTTAACACGCCCGCCTCCTTTGGATAGTTCGATAAAGAAGAAGAGGCTGATCAGGACGCTGATGCCAATGAAAAACCAGCCTACCGCGCTGATGCTGAAGTAGTAGATGGCGGCAGCGATGGCTACCAGGCCTGGAATGCCCTCGAAGCCCTCCTTCTCCCAGAATCTCGGTGGTCTTATGAAATAATTATAGGGCTGGACGAGTTCATAGAGCTCATCGCTGAGTTCCGTTGTATCGCCATTGATTGCAGCGATAATGGCCCGAAGCTTCTCGGCAT
Source organism: Thiohalomonadaceae bacterium (assembly GCA_041555695.1). Classification (GTDB taxonomy): domain Bacteria; phylum Pseudomonadota; class Gammaproteobacteria; order Thiohalomonadales; family Thiohalomonadaceae; genus JAPHSX01. The sequence continues at coordinate 2,797 of JBFFJV010000325.1, forward strand.
CGGCCCTGTATCCCACGTCCCGTTTGTGCTGAAGATACGCCTCATAGATCTCTACCGGGTCATCATCCACCCATAAACGGCCATGTGATTTCAGGCCCTGTTCACGCTCCTCACGCCACTCTGCCACCTCCTGCGGACTCTCCTGGCTCCACGCCATGAACTCATCATATTTCTGTTTGGCCTGTTCCCGCCGCTGGGCGTAGTCACTGGCTTTATCCTCGATTTTTCCAAGCGTTTCGTTAAGGTAATCGGCAGATACGGTGGTGGGACGGTAGGGTTTACGCAAGGGAACCTCAAATATTAAATAGGACTCACATTATCAGGGTGGGGATTATATGGGCATATAAGGG
>JBFFJV010000326.1:0-3128 GCA_041555695.1 Thiohalomonadaceae bacterium
CGACCAGATCCCCAGTCCCATGCCCACGGCACCACCGGCAAGCCATAGTTTGGCCTTCTGCGGTTCGACATGGGGGACGCGCGCCGCCAGGCTAAGGGCGGTATAAGAGGCCAGCACCGCGAGGATGAAGGAGAGGGCAACCAGCCAGGGCTCGTAGGTATACGACATTACTTTTATCTTTCTCAGGCGTGCCGCCTGACAATGGCACCGCGACGACATCGCCTGTAGCGGTGTGGCCGTCGAATCGTTGTCCCAATGTTTCCTACAGCTTGGGTACATTCCTGTGGCGATTCGCTTGCCGAGGTTCCCTGACGGTAAGGGTAAACTGAATGGCCTGCCGTCAAGAGCAGGACTGAAACAATCGTAACACATAAGTGGTCGCTAATATAACAAACGTCTCTGTTTGGCTGCATGGTGTTGCCGCGGCAAAAGCCCTACAATCGGTATCAAATCGGGCACGGCTGCGGCGGCCTCTCATAACAGTAATAAAAGGGGACTTTGATGAACCTGGAAAAGGTGATCTTCGGATTTTTTATCGTACTGGCATTGACCCTCAATTTCGGTTTTTTCATCGGTGATTTTGACAATCCCGCTCACCACAATGTCTATGAGCTGTTCGCTGCCATCGTTATTAACCTGATCGCCACGGTACTGAAGTTTGGTGATCGCACCCAGATGGGGGCGGTGCTGCTCGCCACCTCGCTGGTGGCGGATCTGCAGCTACTCATCGCTGCCATCGTCTGGGGTTATGCCGAGCATATCTCCAACACAGGCATGGACCCGGCGGTAATGGGCAGCATCGTCTCACTCTCCGGCGGTGCCCTGCTGGCGAATGTTACCTCGGTGGTGTTGCTGATCATCGAAACGGTTAATCTGCGTCGTTAATCACCTCGAGTCATCCCGATGAATCAGGTGATCTTCCTTATTTTGCGGCGCATGCGCGCGCCGCTGGCGGTGCTGATTGTCGCCTATGCCATCTCCATCCTCGGGCTGGTGTTGATCCCCGGCACCGATGCCCAGGGTAACCCCTGGCGCATGGACTTCTTCCACGCCTTCTATTTTGTCAGCTACATGGCGACCACCATCGGCTTTGGTGAGCTGCCCTACGCCTTTAACGAGGCACAACGGATGTGGACGGTGGTGGCGGTCTATCTCACGGTGATCAGCTGGCTCTACGCCATCGGTAAGATTCTGTCGCTGATTCAGGACAGCGCCTTTAAACAGGCCGTGGTGGAGCAGGCCTTTGCCCGTGGCGTGCGCCATATGTCCGAGCCCTTTTATATCGTCTGTGGTTATGGTGATACCGGCAGTCTGCTGGTGCGCTCAATGGTGCAGCGCAATATGCGCGCGGTGGTGGTGGATGTCAGCCCCGGACGGATCAATGAGCTGGAGCTGGAGGACCTGGACCTCTATGTGCCGGGGCTCTGTGCTGATGCCTCCCTGTCACTGACCCTGAACGAGGCGGGGCTGCAGCATAAAAACTGTGTCGGCGTGGTGGCCCTGACCGATAGCGATGCGGTCAACCTCAAGATCGCCATCACTACCAAGCTGCTGCATCCGGGGATTAAGGTGATCTGCCGTGCCGAGACTCACGATGCAGAGGCCAATATGGCCTCCTTTGGTACCGACCGTATCATCAACCCCTATGACACCTTCGCCCACCGTCTGGCGCTGGCGTTGCACTCGCCGGGCACCCACCTGCTTTATGAGTGGTTTACCAGCGTGCCCGGGACCGAGCTGTCGGTGCCGCTCTATCCGCCACACGGTACCTGGGTGCTGTGTGGTTTCGGGCGCTTTGGCAAGGCGATGAAGGACAACCTCGACAAGGAGGGGGTGGACACGGTGGTTGTTGAGGTCGACCCCGTGGGAACCGGTTGCAGCGACTTCTGCGTGGTCGGGCGCGGTACCGAGGCCGAGACCCTCAGCGCCGCCGGTGTGGAGCAGGCGGCGGGGATCGTCGCCGGCACCGATGATGATGCCAATAATCTCTCGATTGTGATGACCGCCGCCCACCTCAATCCCGACCTCTTCATGGTGGCGCGGCAGAACAAGCGCGACAATGACGATATCTTTGAGGCGGCACTGCTGGACCTGGTGATGCAGCGCAGTGAGATCATCGCCCGCGATATCCTGGCCCTTCTCACGACACCGCTGCTGGATCAGTTCCTGCGCCTGATCCTGGAGCAGAGTAACGAATGGGCCAACGAGCAGGTCAGCCGCCTCAGTGCGGTCACCGGCGATCTGGTGCCCGATGTCTGGTCCTTCCACGTAGATGGGGAGGAGGCCCCGGCACTGCATGATCGCCTGTCGGCGGGGGGCTCGGTGCTGCTGGGTGACCTGCAACGCGACCCGCGAGGTCGTGAGAACACCCTGGAGTGTCTGCCGCTGCTGCTGCTAAGGCGTAATCATGAGGCACTGTTATTCCCCGCCGATGAAGTCGAGCTGGAGCCGGGTGATGAGATCCTCTTCAGCGGCAAGGGGTGGGTGATGGAGCGGATGAAGTGGGCGTTACAGAATCACAATGCGTTACGTTATGTGCAGACAGGCGAGGAGCGGGCCAGCGGTTATTTCTGGCGACGCTTTGTTAGTGACAAAGTGCAGGGTTAGCTGTTGAACCAGGGGTGCTGACGACATTTTTGCTGTCAATGCGATCAAGGCGGTAACCGTACTGATAGACGGCCCCCAGATGCCAGCCGTATTCACGACTAAGTTGCAGTTTCTTACGCAGCCGACTGATGTGGGTATCGACGGTGCGGGTGTTGACGTTGTTACTCTGCCCCCATAACTCCTCTAGCAACTGGCTACGAGAGAGCAGCTTGCCGGTATTCTCCAGCAGGTGGCAGGCGAGAAGGAACTCCTTCTGTGTCAGCTCAACGGGCTCTCCATCAAGCGTGATCTCCTGGCGCTGGGGGTTGATCAGAATATTGCCGTAATTGCGTATGCCGGATGGAGCCTCGCGCGGCACACGGCGTGCCAGGGCCTCAATGCGCGCAATTAACTCCTGTTTGCGTGCCGGTTTCACCACATAGTCGTCGGCCCCCTTGTTCAAGGCCAGCACGATATCCTCTTCGGCATCGTGGGAGGTGACGAAGATCACCGGGACGGTGTCCTGAAGTTGGCCGCGTAGC
>JBFFJV010000327.1:0-3126 GCA_041555695.1 Thiohalomonadaceae bacterium
AACGAATCACCTTAATTCAATAAGTAGATGTGGATTAGTCTAGACAAATAACGTGGCAATTCAATGTGAGAATCGCTTTTTAAACACAATGACAAAAACTTTATACTCTCTCATAAAAACGCCTTTGCAACTTAAAACCATCTATTACTTGAATTTATAATAAAGTAATTTTTGTTTGGTTTTTCAAGACTGTCTATAGTCGATTTCTACTATACGATTCAAACTTGATGAGTAGCAAAAGATTACGCAGAAGGGAGCCATGATATTGAAAGAACGCGCTTCGAGGCTCATCTAGACACATGTAGTTATTGTCTAAATAACTGTTATCAAAAGGTGTGCAGTTAAAGAACTGATGGGACTTGCCGCGTTCTGAGAAATCAACCAAGAACAAGTTCCCCCGTCAGGCGTCGTTTACATCGAATACCGCAAAGCCATAATGATGGCAACTACCGACGCCGTGCCATGGCCATATTATTGCTCCATGATGGACACATGCTCAGCTATGATTCCTGTATCCTTCAGGCAGCACGCAGCAGTGGCGCAATCGTTACAACGAGTGGGTGAGGCCGGGTTGGTGCCGCAACAACATGACCGCGGAGAGAAGACAGTCAATGAACAGCTTTGTGCAAGGCTACCAGAGCTGATTGAAAAACAGCCCAGTGACTATGGTTATCCTAGAAGTCGCTGGATATCCGAAGTGTTGGCCGAGCACTGACAGGAGCACTTGTCAGTGGCTATTCATAACTCAACCGTCAGGCGATTATTGCCAAAACTCGGTGTAATATGAAATCGATCTCGCCCGACGCTATGCTTTCGAGATCTCAAAAAAAACCGAAGATATTCATTCTTCTTCTGGCTGAATTCAGGCAGCGTTATCGCCAGGCGAGGAGTATCCGCTTAATTGCTGATAATTATGCGATTCACAAAAGTGCAATGACCGGTTGCTTTTTGATGAATAACCCGAAATTTGAACTCCTTTTCAACCAGCCTATCACCCATAGGTAAATAAAACCGAGTTACTATGGCAACAGTGACACGATACGGTAACAGGCCCCACATGTACTCGACCATGAATTAACTAATGGATGGTGTGAGGAAATTCATGGTCTTAGTATCGCCGTCTCCTGAAAGCGGTGTTGATCTGGCTAGAACGATGGAGTGATCATAAATTCGAACCGCCCATTTAGTAAAAAAATACGGTGGCAACGTCTTTATCTACAGATTTGTGTACGGGTAATACCGGTAAACTCACACCACTTGTCAGCCAAAACGTTCAGGTGCCACCATTCATTCCCGAGATCAGTTTTTCATGCATCGGCTTGAGCCGCTCCAGTCTTTGCTTGAATTCTTCTGTGATCTTTAAAGCCTCATCCTGATCACGCACCACCTTGGGTGTGATCAACACCAGCAGTTCCGTCCGATCTCTCTCGATGTCGGTGGCGCCGAAAAGCTTGCCGATAATAGGGATCTTGTGCAAGATGGGCACACCGCTCTCTGTGACGGAGTTGTCGTCCTTGATCAGGCCTCCTAGCACGACGGTCTGCCCACTCTGTATCGCCACCACACTCTCGATTTTTCGTTGCAGGAATTTGCGCTGCCCCGTGGTTACCTCCACAGCACCGATATCGGTGACTTCCTGATTGAGTTCCATGGTCACAAGGCCGCCGGCATTCACACGGGGCGTGACCGTCAACATCACACCGGTATCCTTGTAGTCAAACTCCTCCAGGATGGAACCACCAACTGTCTCCTGGCCGGATGATCTGATCGGTACTTGCTCCCCTACCCGAATATGAGCCGTGCTGTTATCCAGTACCATCAACGAAGGACTGGATAGGACATTCAGTTTTGACTCCTCCGCCAGCATGTTTAAAACCGCCCTGACCTCATCTGCCCCCTTAACAAGTGAATAGGAGAAACCTGGAACATTAGGACCGATCCCATCACCTTCGTACAGATCCAGCAGTCCATGCCCCGTCTTGTTATCCACTATGTCGGTGTTCTTGAAATACCATTGCAGTCCGTAACTAAGATTGTCGGTCAGGGACACCTCAACAATGGATGCTTCCACCAGTACCTGGAGCGGCACTACATCCAGTTTATTCAACGCAGCCTCAATGATACGGTACTCTGCACCCGTTGCCAGTACCATAAGTGAGTTGTTCTGTTCGTCTGCGACAATGCGCACCGCGCTGCCCTCAGACATGGAGAGACCATTGGAGCTTGCAGCCCCAATTTCCGCTGGCGTGACAGTGCTGACAGCCGTTGATACCGCCGCTTCCTTGACGACTTTAGGTGATTTAATTTCAGCAGCCTCCATTCCCGGTGCCAGACTAATAGGCGGTGCTGTACGTCGGACACTTTGGCCAGAAAAGACATCGCTGATCACGACTGCCAATTCTGTTGCCTTGCGGTTCTTCATCTGGTAAACGTAGAGATTGAGCCCCGGTTCGATGCCCAGTTTGTCCAGCCGCTCGATCCAGCCCTGTACGACTTTCAGATAGCGCACCTGCGGGGTGATTACCAGCAAGGCATTGAGCCTCTCCAGTGGCTCCAGCTGAATCATACCGGCAAGCTTTCCTTCAACCTCCTGTCCGATGATCATCTCCAGCTCTTCAGCTACCGCCTTCGCCTCTGAGTGTTCAAGGGGGTAGAGGCCTACCGAATAGCCCTTTAACCAATCAACATCAAACATGGCCACCGTAGCCAACCAGCTCTGAAGTTCCTGGCTGGAGCCGGCCAGCATGATTAAGTTGCGAGTTTGATCAATCTTCAATATGCCGCCTTCTGCAACGAACGGCCGTAAAATTTTCTCCATCTCCTTTGCGGCAAGGTATCGTAAAGGGACAACCTGAATGTGATAACCCGCTCCTACAAGCTGTCCCGGTCTACCCATACTTGGTACCAATGAGCCCTGTGCTACACTGGTTAATGGTACAACCCTGTACATACCCTCCTCTTTGATGAGTGCAGCGCCGTTCATGCGCAGCAGGCTCTCCAATATAGTTAACAGTGCATCATGCCCGACAGGGCGACTGGTCTGTAGACTGATCTCACCTTTTACAGCAGGGTCGATGAGGTAGTTCTGTTGCAGCAGCTCGCCGAGAATAACCTTGACTACCTCCT
>JBFFJV010000328.1:0-3110 GCA_041555695.1 Thiohalomonadaceae bacterium
CCTCCTTACCATGAGCCCCCCCCGCTGACAATGCTTTGATGCGACGATTGATTTTAACCGTTTCCGCCACATTCAGGCTTTGCCAAATTAAGTAAATCGCCTCAACAGCCCCCACTGCTGCAAGAAAAACCAGAAACGAAAGAATATAGGTAGAGTATGGATTGTTCACCGCTGTCCCCTATTCATAGACCCGCTCAGGATCGAAGATGGCATCATCAAGAGCAACGCCACGCTCATGGAAACGTTTGAGCATCAACGGTCTGATTCCCGTTGCACGGAAGGTGCCCATTACCTGTCCTTGAGCGTCAACGGTATCTCGCTGGAAAGTGAAGATCTCTTGCATATTCACAATCGACTCCTCCATCCCTGTAATCTCCTGAACACTGCTGACAATTCGCCTGCCGTCAGCCAGTCGTTCTGTTGATATTACAAGATTGAGCGCAGCGGCGATCTGCTTACGCACCACCAGAGGGGGGATCGGCACACCACTCATTCCCACCATATGCTCAAGCCTTGTCAATGCATCACGCGGCGAGTTCGCATGAATGGTTGAGATCGAGCCATCATGACCCGTGTTCATTGCCTGAAGCATGTCTAGTGCCTCACCACCACGCACCTCACCGACAACAATACGGTCAGGACGCATGCGTAGAGCATTCTTAACCAAATCCCTCTGCACCACCTCGCCTTTTCCTTCTATATTGGGTGGGCGCGTCTCCATACGTACCACGTGAGGCTGTTGTAACTGCAATTCAGCAGAGTCTTCGATAGTGATGATGCGCTCATTGTCTGGAATGAAACCAGAGAGCACATTTAGCAAAGTGGTTTTACCGCTACCGGTACCGCCTGTAACGAGAATATTGATCCTGGCTTTTACTGCCGATTGAATAAAATCGATAATACCCGGAGTTAGTGATTTGAAATTCACCAGGTCTTTCGCGGTATAGGGGTCAATACTGAATTTACGAATAGAGAGGATAGGACCGTCAACTGCCAAGGGGGGGATAACGGCATTGACACGTGAGCCATCAGCAAGCCTGGCATCAACCATCGGCGATGACTCATCAATACGTCTACCAACGCTGCTAGCTATTTTATCAATAATACGCAGTAAATGTTCATCATTCTGAAAGCGCACAGCTGTTCGTTCAAGAAGACCGTGGCGCTCTATGTAGACCTGTTTATAGGTGTTAACAAGAATGTCTGAAATCGTATTGTCCGCTAATAACGGCTCAAGCGGACCAAGGCCAAGAACCTCATCCTGTACCTCTTGCACCAGTTTCTCACGCTCTTGTAAGTTGAGCGGCGTATCCTCTTCTAGCAGTAGTTCACGAACCAGTTCACCGATTTCGTTACGCACTACATCAGACTCAAGCTCATCAATGATCTTGAGATTAAGTCTATCCATCAAACGGTGGTGAATACGACTCTTTATCTCCTGCAATTCGGAGATGTTCTGCGCAGACGTCGGGTATTCAGTGCCCATACCGGATTACTCCTCTAAACAAAGCAAATGCTATGCTTTAATGCTTAAACAATTTTGCGAAGAAGCCCTGCTTCTTCTCATTATCACCACGGTGAGCGTGCAGTATGTACTCTGCAAGAGCGTGCACATCGTGAGTCATATCTGACTTCCTGGCCACAGAGGCAACTGGCAGCCCCTGATCCTGCGCACTGACTGCCGCCGCATAATCATTTCTTATACGGTGAATACGTTCCTTACCAAGTGTACTTTTCAGTTTATCAATAGAGACACTTCCAGATTTTGCCATAGCCCTGTTATTGACAAGTTCAACATGTGACATCGGCACACCGAGCACTACCAAGTTATCCAATATCACTTTAGCATTACGAATCGTCTCAAGTGAGTTCTGGCACACCAGCATAATTGGGTCAGAAAACTTTAGAGCCTCAACCACAGCTGAATTGAAATAACGAGGAAGATCCAGCACAACGAATTCATACTCCTGTACCGCAGCTTGCAAAATCTTACGGACAGAATCAGCTTCCAGCTCATCCAGTGAAGTCAGATTTCCCGGCGATGGCAACACATCCAAACCGCTATCATGCTTGGTAATCAACGCTTTGAGTAATACCGTATCAACTCTATCCGGCTGACGAAGCGCATCATAGACAGTTGAACGCGGGTGCATATCCAGTGAAATGGCAACATCGCCGAACTGCAAATCGAAATCAATGAGTAACACCTCAGCCTTGTGTTTATCTGCTAACACGTGAGCGACATTAACTGCCAGCGTGGTAGAACCAACACCACCCTTTGCATCAATGAAGGCTGTCACTCCCCCCTTAGCTCCCTGAGATGCCTTGATTCTTTCCCGCTTGGCACTAACCGCGCGAGACATCTCAGTGAGTAACTCCTGTGTTTGAAATGGCAGTGGAAAGATATCCGTTACACCAATACGCATCATGCGCCTGACCACATCCAGTTTCACTTCCTTGTATGTTACATACACAGAGACGCTGCCACGATGTTCCTTAAGCAGAGCTTCCAGATCCTCCAGATGGCGCTCTGCATGGCCATCAAGTTCAAAGAAGATGACATCAGGCAATTCTTCTATACCCAAGCCGGAGAGCTGGTCATCGGAAACAACCTTGGTACTTGTCAATGACAAGCCCTCCACCTTCGACAGTATTGCCACTAGCTCCTTCCCCACATTCTCATCGAATATGTAGGAAGCTACTTTAAGATCGGCACTCATCACATCACTCATCCATTCTTATTAGGTTGAAGATATCAATAGTATATCTACCGTGCAGCCTGTAATTACCGTGTCACTTCGACAAGACGGTTGTTTCTGCCTCTGGGCCTTCTCTACGATAGTTATTGACCACATCAGCTGCCTTTTGCCCATCCATCTTTACATCCGGATGGCTTTCCTGAGGTGCACTCACATTAACGGTCTGCAACAGTGTATTCTTATGCACCGAGTTTCCGTAATCTTCATCCAAAGCCATGCGGGAGCAACCTAGTGGTACCGCAACGACCGTCATCAGTAGTAGTATGCGCATATTATTGGCCATTGGTTTTCTCCTCATACTGATCACTCAGGTCTGGCTTTTCGCCGGTATCGGTTGCTGCAGGTTCGTAG
>JBFFJV010000329.1:0-3094 GCA_041555695.1 Thiohalomonadaceae bacterium
GCAGACAGCGGCATGGGCCGTCGCATCAATACCATCATGCAGTGCGCTTTTTTTGTCCTGGCCGAACTGCTGCCGATGGTTCAGGCCATTAGCGCAATGAAGGCGGCCGTTGAAAAAAGCTACGGCAAACGCGGCGGTAAAATCATCGAAAGTAATTTTGCCGCCATCGACGCCAGCGTGGATGGACTGCAACAGGTCACCACTCCCGAACAGGCAACGAGCCTAATAGAAAAACCACCCACCGTGGCTGCCGAAGCACCGCCTTTTATTCAACAGGTAACCGCCGAGATCATTGCCGGGCGTGGCGACCAGCTACCGGTAAGCCGCATGCCGGCCGATGGCAGCTACCCCAACGGCAGTAGTGCCTGGGAGAAGCGCAACCTGGCACTGGAGATCCCGGTGTGGGATGAGGAGATCTGCATCCACTGTGGTAAGTGTCCCTTTGTCTGCCCCCACGGCGTGATTCGCAGCAAGGTGTTTGACCCCGCACTTACCCGCTCTGCACCAGAAAGCTTTAAGCATGTACCGGTAAAGGGCAAGGAGTTTCCCGAGGGGTGGCATATCAGTTATCAGGTGGCCCCCGAGGACTGCACCGGCTGCGCCCTGTGTGTCGATATCTGTCCGGTAAAGGATAAACAGGTTGCCGGACGTCGCGCGCTCAATATGGCACCACAACCTCCGCTGCGTGAACAGGAGCGGGACAACTGGGATTTTTTCCTGTCCCTGCCCGAATATGACCGCACGGCTCTGCAACTAAGCAAGATGAAGGAGGCGATGATCACCCAGCCGCTGTTCGAGTTTTCCGGCGCCTGCTCCGGCTGCGGCGAGACCCCATATCTAAAGCTGGCCAGTCAGTTGTTTGGTGATCGCATGGTGGTGGCCAATGCCACCGGCTGCTCCTCCATCTACGGAGGCAACCTCCCCACCACCCCGTGGGCAATGAATAGTGAGGGACGCGGTCCGGCCTGGAGCAACTCGCTGTTCGAAGACAATGCCGAGTTTGGTCTGGGGATGCGTGTCGCCATCGACAAACAACGCGACTACGCCTTTGACCTGTTAAAGCGTTTAACGGAAGAGCTTGGCGCAGATCGCATTGAGGCTCTCGACAATGCCGAGCAGTCGACAGAAACCGGTATTCGTGACCAGCGCGAACGGGTAGAAGAACTGCAGGCACTGTTGAAAAATATCAATCGTCCCGAGGCCTCATGGTTATCCTCGGTCGCCGATCAACTGCTTCGCAAAAGTGTCTGGATCGTCGGTGGTGACGGCTGGGCCTACGACATCGGCTTTGGCGGGCTGGACCATGTACTCGCCTCCGGGCAGGATGTAAATATCCTGGTGCTCGACACCGAGGTCTACTCCAACACCGGTGGTCAAACCTCCAAGGCGACACCACGCGGTGCGGTGGCCAAATTCTCTGCCGCCGGTAAACCTTCGGCGAAAAAGGACCTGGCGATGATCGCCATGAGTTATGAAAACGTCTACGTGGCACAGGTAGCCTATGCCGCGAAAGATGTGCAGACATTGAAGGCCTTCCAGGAGGCGGAGTCTTACCCCGGCACCTCCATCATTATCGCCTACGCCCCCTGCATCGCCTGGGGTAACGACCTTGCGGATAATCATCAAATGCAGGACCTGGCGGTGCGTAGCGGTCACTGGCCGCTACTACGATATGATCCGCGACGACAGGATCAGGGACTCAACCCACTGCAGCTCGACTCCAAGCCTCCCAGCATCGCCTATCGCGACTTTGTGAGTAACGAGACCCGTTTCAATATGTTGTGGCGCTCGCACCCCGCCGAGGCCGAGCAGTTTCTTAACGACTCGCAGCATGAGGCAAGGTCCCGCTATCACCACTACCAGCAGCTGGCATCGCTGGACAGTGGTTCGACCGGCAAAGAGAAGGAGTAACACGTGGATCTTCGTACCCAATACCTCGGACTGGAGCTGGCCAATCCACTCGTCCCCTCCGCCTCACCGTTATCACGGGATCTCGACATGGCAAGGCGACTGGAGGATGCCGGTGCCGCGGCTCTGGTAATGTATTCACTGTTTGAAGAAGAGCTGGATCGCGATAATCTGATGCCGCACAGTGTTGAACAGTTCGGCCACTCAGAGGCGCAGAGTTTTCTACCGGTACGCCCGCACTCAGGTAGTGAACTCGACAACTATCTTGAACAGATAGCACGGCTGAAACAGGCGCTCGATATTCCTGTTATCGCCAGTCTCAACGGCACCTCGCTCAATGGTTGGGTGGAGAACGGCAGCTTACTGGCGCAGGCCGGAGCGGATGCGCTGGAGTTAAACATCTACAACATTGCCACCGGGGTGGAGGTAGATAGCAAGCAGCTGGAGCAGCAATACCTTGCCCTGTTGTCAGAACTTCGTGGCGTGGTTGAGATCCCGATCACGCTCAAACTCTCACCCTACTTTAGTGCCCTGGCCAATATGGTGGCATCACTGGAATCGGCAGGGGTAAGCGGGGTGTCACTATTTAACCGTTTCTATCAGCCGGATATCGATATCGACACCCTGCGCGTTTCACCACGCCTGCAGCTCTCACACCCCGGCGACACCCTGCTGGCGATGCGCTGGCTGGGTATATTGCATGGCAAGGTCGGTGTCTCGCTGGCGGCTACCGGAGGCATTCACAGTGCCGAGGATGCGATTAAGATGTTGCTGGCCGGTGCCGATGTGACCCACCTGTGCAGCGCCCTGCTACTGCACGGCCCCAGGAGACTGACGGAGATTCGTGAAGGTATCGAACAGTGGCTGGAGGAGAGTCCCTTCGAGTCGATTGATATGTTGAAAGGGACGCTGGCACACCGTCACCTCGGAGATAACTCTGCCTACGAACGGGCGAGCTATGTAAAACTGCTGGGCGGATATGCCCTCAACACCACGCAGTGGGACTAAGCTTTCGCTAGTTTCTCATTAAGGGCGCTACCAGTTTGCGCTCATGTTTAAGTCAGATCTGAAGTGTCAGAATGGCGCCACTCACCTAACAGTCAAAGATGCGTAGCAGCCCCGCGGCCTTATCATGACACTCCTGATACTCCTCATCACACACAGAGTCACGGACGATACCGCCACC
>JBFFJV010000330.1:0-3093 GCA_041555695.1 Thiohalomonadaceae bacterium
CAATACTCCAGCCATTATTAAGGATATGCGCCACTTCCGCCTCGGCGTGCAGGAGAAGTCGCTGCGCGCCTTCCACTATAAAGATGAGTGGCAGGCCCCCGGTTCGGCCGGCTCCCTGGCAGAGACACTGGGCAAGCGGTTGCAGCTACGCGGTTATCAGGTACGCCACAAACAGCACGATGGCTACCGTATTGTAGCGGCGATGCGTGGCGGCACCGGACGGCTTGGCTATATCCTATCCCACGCCGCCATTGTGGTGATTTGCATCGGCGGCCTGCTCGACGGCAACCTGCCGCTGAAGCTGGCGGAGATACGTGGCGAGCTGAAGATCGAGACCCGTGATGTGCCGGTGAGCGAGATCCCCGCCGCCAGCACTCTGGGTGCCGACAACAGCTCGTTCCGTGGCAGTGTGAATATTCCTGAGGGAAGCCGGGCGGACTTTGTGTTCCTCGGTATGCGTGACGGCTACCTGCTGCAGAAGCTGCCATTCACCGTGGCGCTGGAGGATTTTCGCATTGAGCACTACCCCTCGGGCATGCCCAAGTCGTTTGAAAGCGACCTGTTGATCATCGACCCTGAGCTAGATGAGCCGCTACGCAAGACCATCGCGGTAAACCACCCTTGGGTCTACAAGGGGTACGCCATCTATCAGGCGAGCTTCTCTGATGGCGGTTCAACGATGCAGCTGCAGGCCTGGTCACTGGATAAACCGTCAAATGAGCCGCTGCAGATCGAGGGTGTGGTCAACGGTAGCAACCGCCTTAATACCCCTCGCGGTGAGTATGCACTTGAGATCATCGACTTCAAACCCTTTAACGTCTTCCCTGCCGGCGATGGCAGCGGCAAGCAGTTTCAGAATTACGGCCCCAGTGTGATATTCAAGCTGCGTGCGGCCAACGGTGAGGCGCGTGAATACGTTAACTACCAGGTGCCGCTGATGGTAGAGGAGCGTCCCTTCCTGCTTAGTGGCATGCGGGCAACCCCCGCTGAAGAGTATCGCTTTATCCACATTCCCCTCGATGCCGATGGCGGGATTAAGCGCTTTATGCGTTTTCTTGCGATGGCCAGCGATATGGAGCGTGTGACTGAGGTGACAAAGCAGCAGGCCGGCAGCGAGCTGGCAATGCAGCCCGATGACCCGATGTATCAGGATTTCGTCAAATCGATGGCGGGTCTGGTGCGGTTGTTCATTGAGCAGGGAATCGATGCGGTGGTTGAGCTGGCGGAGGAGAATGTGCCCGAGGAGAAGCGCAACGAGGCGATCTCCTCCTACATCAAGGTGGTGCAGGGGGTACTCGGTACCCTCTATGTGGAGATGCTGCGTGAAGAGGGTGTCGATGTGAGTGGCGGTATTGATGAGGCGCAGGCACTCTATTTTGATGATGCACTTAACGCCTTTTCACTTATCGGTCCCTATGGCTCACCGATGTACCTGCGCCTGCAGGAGTACGAGCATGTCGAGGCGACCGGCCTGCAGATCACCCGTGCACCGGGCCAGAGCGTGGTATACCTCGGTTGTGTAATGTTAATGGCCGGTGTGTTCTTTATGTTCTATCTTCACCACCGTCGCCTGTGGTTGCGCATTGAAGAGCACGAGGGTGAAAGCCGCGTGTTGTTTGCTGCTGCCACTCATCGCGAACGCAGTGATTTCGACAGGGAATTCGATAAGCTTAAGGGCGATCTACGCCACAACAGTAATGCCGTACTAAGCAGAATCTAGAGGTTCCTATGTCCGTCACATCCGATATCATGCAAAACGAGTTCGACACCACACCCTTCCTTAAGCGCCTCGGCGCCTTTGACTGGGTGTGGGCACTGCTGGTGGTCGCTGGCAGCGTCATCGCCCATCAGTTCTACAGCAGCCTGATGGATGGCTATGAGGTCGGTATCCTTTACGGTACCGCCGCCGGCCTTATCTGGCTCGGCTGGGGCTGGAAGCCAATGCGTGGTTTCAGCCTCGCGGTGGCCCTGCTCAGTCTCGCCGCTATCGGCCTCTATGGCACCGAGCTGGCGCGCGGCGAGACCAGCTTCTTCCTTAAGTTCCTCATCTCCAGCCAGTCGGCAATTATGTGGATGAGCGCCCTCTATGTAATGGCTACAGCCGCCTATTTCTTCGAGCTGGCCATCGGCTCTAAGTTCAGCGGCAAGGTCGGCAGCGCCATGACCTGGTCGGCTACCGTCATGGGCTCGGTCGGCCTGATGGTGCGCTGGCGGGAGTCCTATCTGCTGGGGGCCGACATCGGGCACATTCCGGTGAGCAACCTTTACGAGGTGTTCGTACTGTTCGCCGTGATGACCGCTCTGCTCTACCTGACCTACGAGCGTCGTTACGACAATCGCGCGATGGGGGCGTTTGTCCTCACTGTGATCAGTGCCGCGGTCGGCTTTATTCTCTGGTACACCTTTGATCGTGAGGCGCACCATATTCAGCCGCTGGTGCCGGCACTGCAGAGTTACTGGATGAAGATCCACGTACCGGCCAACTTTGTCGGCTACGGCGCCTTCGCCCTGTCGGCGATGCTCGGCGTTGCCTACCTGCTGATTGACCGTAACCCCACCGGCATGATGGCAAAACGCCTGCCGAGTACCGAAGTACTCGATGACATTATGTACAAGGCGATCGCCCTCGGTTTCGCCTTCTTCACCGTTGCCACGGTGTTGGGGGCGATGTGGGCGGCAGAGGCGTGGGGGGGTTACTGGAGCTGGGACCCGAAGGAGACCTGGGCACTCATCGTCTGGCTAAACTATGCGGCGTGGCTACACCTTCGTCTGACCAAGGGCTGGCGCGGACGCCCTCTGGCCTGGTGGGCCATTGTCGGCCTGTTTGTGACTCTGTTTGCCTTTGTCGGGGTGAATATGTTCCTCTCAGGGCTGCACTCATACGGTACCCTGTAAGGGGTGTTTGATATGAATGAAAAGCCCCGCAATGCGGGGCTTTTTTTTGCCTGCTGGCTGGTGGGCATGGGTTTTCTGCTAGGCCTGAAAGCATAGCGAGATAAAGTCGAGATTGTCTGCTATCGCTCGCAGTGTCGTACATGGATACAAAAAAGCCCCGTATGTCGTGCGGGGCCTTCCAAATCAGCAGTGAACAGG
>JBFFJV010000331.1:0-3080 GCA_041555695.1 Thiohalomonadaceae bacterium
AATCCACCCCAGACAAGCTTCATCGCGATCCTATGAGAAATGACCCCCGGAAACCTGAGCGCATAGGCACGGCCCCAGTCCGGAGGGCACCCTACTGGGGTTTAAGCAGCGAGTGCGTAGTTGTCGTCGTTGGCAACTATGAGTTTTGCAGATAGTTTTACGAGGTTTCCTGCACCTCGGCATGCACCTATGGTTTCGCAACCCACGTCGAATCCAGGTCGCCCCCATTGGTTCTGTATAGTTAGGTAGTGTATCGGCAGGATAGTTCCCTGTCACTCAGAATAAATATTGAAATCAGATTAAATGTGTCGCTAGCGCCTGTTTCATGGTGCTGAGTAGGCGTCTATGCGGGTTTTTAGCCGTGTTTGAGGATCCGCTGTTTCTCCCGCTTCCAGTCGCGATCCTTGTCGGCGGCACGTTTGTCGTGCTGCTGCTTACCCTTGGCCAGGGCAACCTCGGCCTTTACCTTACCAAATTTCCAGTAAAGTGAGAGGGCGAGCAGGGTGTAGCCCTTGCGCTCAACGGCGCCAAGTAGCTGATCCAGCTCGTTGCGATGCAGCAGCAGTTTGCGTACCCGGGTCGGTTCGGGGTGGATATGGGTCGAGGCGGTGCCTAGCGGGGTGATCATGAGGTTGGAGACATAGGCCTCACCGTCTTTAATGAAGACGTAGCTGTCCACAATCTGCACCTTGCCTGCGCGCAGACTCTTTACCTCCCAGCCCTGCAGTACTACGCCCGCCTCGAATTTGTCTTCGATAAAGAAGTCGTGACGCGCCTTCTTATTGGTGACGATAGTGCTGGAGCCAGCCCCTTTTACGGTTTTACTCTTTTTAGCCATAGGGGCGCATTATAGGCGAACGTGGTGGTGAAGAGACAGCACCGCGTGACATTTTTCCCCAGCTTGAGAGAAGGGCTGAATTGGTCGACAATGGCACAAAATTTAAGAAGCGGGGGAGAGATAGTGGCGGAGAGACGTGAACCGATACACGGGCAGTGGTCCGGACGCTGGGCCTTCATTCTGGCAGCAACCGGCTCGGCGGTAGGTCTGGGTAATATCTGGAAGTTCCCCTATATCACTGGTGAGAATGGCGGTGGGGCCTTTGTGCTGGTCTACCTGCTCTGTATCGCCGTTGTGGGTATCCCCATCATGATGGCCGAGGTGATGCTGGGCCGCCGTGGTCGTCGTAGCCCCATTAACACCATGCGTCATCTGGCAGAGGAGGAGGGGCGGCCCCCTGCCTGGCAGCTGATGGGATGGGGAGGACTCGTTGCTGGCTTTTTCATCCTCTCGTTCTACTCGGTGATCGCCGGCTGGGCTATGGCCTATTTCTTCCGTACCGCGGCGGGAACCTTTGATGGCCTGACCGCCGATGGGGTCGGTAATATCTTCACCGGCTTGATTAGTGATCCGGAGCGTCTCATCGCCTGGCACACCATCTTCATGGTGATGACGACCGTAGTTGTGGCCCGTGGGGTGCGTGGCGGTCTGGAGAAGGCGGTTCGCTTTCTGATGCCGGCGCTGTTCGTTTTGCTGCTGGTGATGGTTGGCTATGCGATGAATGCGGAGTATGCCGCCGGGCTGGGGCAGAACGGTGCCTCGCCCTTTATGGCGGGTCTCAGCTTCCTGTTTAATGCTGATTTCAGCAAGATCACCGGTGACGGTGTGCTGGTGGCCCTGGGCCACGCCTTCTTTACCCTGAGTCTGGGGATGGGGGCGATCATGGTCTATGGCTCTTACCTGCCACAGAAGACCTCTATCGCAAAGACCTCCATTACCATCGCCGTGATGGATACCCTGGTGGCCTTACTGGCGGGGATGGCTATCTTCCCCATCGTCTTTGCCAACGGCCTTGAGCCGGGTGCGGGGCCGGGCCTTATTTTCAACACCCTGCCGATCGCCTTTGGTCACATGCCCGGCGGTGCCTTCTTCGGCAGTCTGTTCTTCCTGCTACTGACCTTTGCCGCCTGGACATCAGCGATCTCATTGATCGAGCCCATTGTTGCCTGGCTGGTAGAGAATCGAAGCCACAGCCGAATCTATGCGGCCGCCTCGGCAGGGCTGGTGGTGTGGGTACTTGGCATCGGTTCGGTACTCTCCTTCAATCTATGGTCGGGCGAGGAGTACCAGATCTTCGGCAAAACCTTCTTTGATATTCTGGATTACCTGACGGCCAACATCATGCTACCGCTGGGTGGCCTGCTGATCGCCATCTTCGCCGGTTGGCAGATGAGGCGCGCCTCCTGTGTGGATGAGCTGGGGCTGGATGGCCAGCAACCGGCCTTTAATCTCTGGTACATCGTGATACGCTATATCAGTCCGGTAGCGGTAGTACTGGTGTTTCTCAATGCTATCGGGGTTATCTAACCCCCCCTTCAACTCGGAGCCGTTGTGACAACGATTAACAAAAGCGCGCTGGTTGCCTACAGCGCCGCGCAGATGTATGCCCTGGTCAATGATATTCAGTCATACCCCGAATTTTTGCCCTGGTGTAGTGGCAGCACCATCCTGTCACAGGATGATGATGAGATTCGCGCCACCGTGGTGATAGCCCACGGCAGCCTGAACAAGTCTTTCACTACCTGTAATCGCCTGCAACGCGACAAGATGGTCGAGATGCGACTCGAAGAGGGGCCGTTCAAACGGCTGGAGGGGTTCTGGCGCTTCGATATTCTGGGTGAGCAGGCCTGTAAGGTCTCACTGGACCTGGAGTTTGAATTTAAGAACCGGCTGGTGGGTATGGCGATGGGGCCGGTGTTTAGTCAAATCGCCAATAGCATGGTGGATGCCTTCTCCAAACGAGCGGTGGATGTCTATGGAAAAGCATGAAAATTTTGAGGTCGAAGTGGCCTACGCCAAACCCGACATACAGGTGATCCTGAGTGTCGAGGCGGAGGAGGGGATGACCATTCGTCAGGTGATTGAGCGTTCGGGTGTGCTGGAGCAATTTCCAGAGATTGACCTGGATAAGGGCAAGGTTGGGATCTTCAGCAAGTTGAGCAAACTCGATGCCACGGTGCGGGCCAAAGACCGTATCGAGATCTACCGTCCACTCATTGCCGATCCCAAGGCTGTACGCAAG
>JBFFJV010000332.1:0-3078 GCA_041555695.1 Thiohalomonadaceae bacterium
CCAACGCCAAAACACACATTCCCCCAGCAACATAAAAACTCACATCGCCCCCCATCGCATCCCAGATATAACCGCTATAAAACGCCCCCACCGGCCCCAAAGCTCACCGAGCTGTGAAGCACTTTCCCTCTTCCGTGGTGACAACCAACAAAAAAGTGGTGAAAACAGGCGAAGACGGCTGCGAGGAATAGCAGGACGAATAGCACCAGGGCAAAGTTTTCGGGCAGTGCGCCGATGCACTACAAGCAGGTATACAATGAACCAGCCCTACCGACCGCCGCAGCAGTACTTATTTTGTGCACTAGAGCAGAAAACGGATATAGCACAGGTGGGGCGGATGACATGCATAGAGAGTTGCATGGCATCAAGCTGTTAAGGCAACGACAGGGCGCAGGGGTATTCATCCATCATTGTGCCGTCCCACAACATCTGCCTGAGCCCCATACAATGCCTTACTTTAGACATGGTAATCGCTAGTTATCAGATACCATCACCCTCGCCATACTGACCTTGAAACCTGCCTTATCGGCACATATACCTTACTTAGTTACTAAGATTAATATTTTTTGCTTAGGTTAGGTGTATGGCGCATACCCGCAATCCGCTTGTAACAGAGACAACCCTCATTACCCTGGTGCTGCTGTGTGTACTTGGCGGCCTGCAATATGGTTCCATGCTGATGGAACAGCGATTTACTCAGGCGGTGCACGATGAGCTGACACTGCTACTGGACAAAAACATTGATACGGCAGAGCAGTCACTCCAGCACTGGGTCGACGACCAGTCGGCCGGGGTGCGTTACTGGGCAAAACAAAAGCAGGTGTTACAGGCCGCAACAGCGCTCTCGACACTACCGCTGGAGAAAAAGGTACTAGGCAGCGCACCGGCACAACAGCAGCTGCGAGATACCTTCCTGCCCCTGATGAATGAGATGGGTTATCTCGGCTTCTTCATTGTCGATGCCAGCCTGACCAATCTTGCCTCCGCACGTGATGCCAACCTCGCCAGCACCAACCTGCTGGCCGAGCAGCCTGAGTTTTTCGCCCGCATGCGTGCTGGCGATGTGGCACTAAGCCTGCCACTCCTCTCCGACGTTCAGCTGCAGGACCAGCCCGGGGATAACAAACCCATCACCATGTTTGCCGGTGCCCCCGTGCACAACAGCAACAACGTAGTGACCCATTACCTGCTATTCCGCCTCTCGGTTCCCCGTGACTTTTCCAGCCTCTTCACGGCACAGCAGTTTGGCGACAGCGGTGAGCTCCTCGCCTTCGATCGCCAGGGGCGATTACTGACCCGTTCCCGTTTTGAGGAGCAACTGATCGCCAGCGGCCGGCTTGCCCCCGGTCAAAGCTCACAGCTGCTGCCCTTATTGCTGCAAAAGAACAACCAGCTCAGCCCACCTGCCGAGCAGAGCCTGCGTACAGGGAGCACACAGAAGCTGGTTCACTTTACCGATTACCGGGGACAACCCTCCGAGGGGATAGCCCGCTGGCTACCGGGTATGAACTTCGGTCTACTCGCCAAGATAGATCAGGATGAGGCGACCGAGACCCTTCGCACCGGTATTCGCCTGATGAAGGCGATGACTTGGGGCGGTTCCCTGATGCTGCTGGCTTTTGCCGCCTTTATCTACCTGATGCGTGCCCGAAACTGGCGAGCCCAGGCCAACTACGCAGCCATCTTCAATAACAGCGGCGAGGGCATAATCACCATCGACAAGCAGGGGATCATCGATAGCATCAACCCCGCCGCCGCCCGGATGTTCGGCTATCAGGAACACGAACTGCTGGGCAAAAATGTCAACGTGCTGATGCCCGAATCGCTACGCGCCCAGCACGATGAATATGTGCGTAAATCTGAAATATATGAATCGCGTATCATCAATCGCTCACGTGAACTCTTCGGCCAGCACAAGGATGGCCACCCCATCTCCATTGAGCTGAATGTCACCCGCATGCAGCGCGGCAGCGAGGAGCTGTTTATCGGCATTGTTCATGACGTCAGCGTGCGCAACGCCATTGAGACAGAGCTGCGACGTTTCAAGACGACCCTGGACCAGACCCTGGACTGCGTATTCATGTTTGACCCCCATACCCTGAAGTTTTTCTATGCCAATCTGGGGGCTCAGGAGCAGGTCGGCTACTCTGAAAAGGAGCTGCTGGAGATGACGCCGGTGGATATCAAGCCCGACTACAACGAGCGCCAACTTCGTCAATTAATGGCACCAATGATGAATGGCGAGCTGCGCAGTCTCAACTTCGAGAGTGTACACCAGCACAAAAATGGCTCGCGCATCCCGGTGGAGATCTCACTGCAATATGTGGCACCTGAACATGAGAGTCCACGCATGGTGGCAGTGGTGCGTAACATTAGTGAGCGCATAGAAAGCGAGCAGGCACTACGCCTGACCGAAGACCTGCTGCAACGCTCACAGCATATCGCTCAGGTCGGCAGCTGGGAGTGGGACATAGAGAGCGGCGAAATCATCTGGACCGACGAGACCTACCGCCTCTTCGGTATCGAGAAAGAGAAACACCCCACGGCAGATTATGCGCTTTTCATGTCCACCATTCCCGAGGAGGATCGGGAGCAGCTGGAACAGGCACTGCAAGCTGCTCTCAAGGACGATGAGACCCCTTATGACATCGAGCATCCGTATATCCTTCCCGATGGCGAGGTACGTTATGCCCATGAGCTTGGCCGGGTCTACCGCGATGCCAGCGGCAAGCCGGTAAAGATGACCGGCGTGGTGCAGGATATTACCGAGCGTGTGTTAGCCGAGCAGACACTGCAGCGTGAAAAGGCGGCCACCGAGGCGGCAAACACTGCCCTGCGGATGACACAAACGGCACTGGAATACACCGGTATTGGCGAGTTCTGGATCGATGCCCGTGACGGTCACATTATGCACGTCAGTAACCACGCCTGTGAACACCTGGGCTACTCACGTGATGAGTTACTGAAGATGCAGGTGGCTGACATTGCACCGGGGTGGCCCGCCGAACAGTGGTATACCATGACGGCTCCGATTCGGGAAAATGGCTGGGGGCGTTTCGAGGGGCAGCATCAGCGCAA
>JBFFJV010000333.1:0-3076 GCA_041555695.1 Thiohalomonadaceae bacterium
CCCATACGCCTGGACAAACATCTGGTAGCCCTGATTGGCTGCTCCCGTGGTGAGGCCCAGAAGTATATTGAGGGGGGCTGGGTGCTGGTGGACGGCGAGGTGGTGGAGCAGCCGCAGTTCAAGGTGCTGGAGCAGAAGGTGGAGTTGCATGCCGATGCCACGTTAGAGGCGATTGTGCCGGTGACACTGCTGTTGAATATGCCGACGGGTTTTGATGAGCATGATGCCACAGCACCGTTGCAGCTGATTACCCCTGAGACCCATGCTGAGGATGATGCCTCGGGTATTCGCATGCTCAGACGGCACTTTAGCCACCTCAAACCGACCGCTCCACTTGAAAGTGGCGCCACTGGTTTGCTGGTGTTTACCAATAACTGGAAGGTGGTACGCCGTCTGGTTGATGATGCCAGTAAAAACGAGCAGGAGTATACCGTTGAGGTCAGTAGTGAGATTGAGCCCGAGCAACTTGCGCGGCTCAATCGTCCGATGACGTTTAATAACTGGCCGATCCCTAACACCAAGGTGAGCCGGCAAAGCGAAACGCGCCTGCGTTTTGCCATGAAGTCGGTACGGCCAGGTCAGATAGAGTTCATGTGCCAGAGTGTCGGGCTGAAGGTGGTGGCGATGAAGCGCATCCGTATCGGGCGCGTATCGATGGGCAAGCTGCCGCCGGGGCAGTGGCGTTATCTGCCGCCGGGTAAGTTGTTTTAATCGTTGAATGCCGTCTTGAACAAATAAAAAAACGGGGCAAAGAGTGATGGCTCTTTGCCCCGTTTACTTTTACAGGGTAGACAAGTCTACCCTTGTGAATCCAGTAATAATGGCGGATTACAGTTTCGCCAGCTTCCTCTTTTGCAGTTCTTTAATAATATTCTCAAACTGCGCGATGGGATAAGCGCCTCTTAGCGGGATACCGTTAAGCAGGAAGCCGGGGGTGCCGGTCATACCGAACTTACGGGCCTCGTCAATATCCTGCTGGATACGCGCCTCAATTTCTGTACCGCGCTCATTGAGGGTTTTTGACAGCAGCTTCATGTCGGCACCGGCCTGCTGTGCGAGTTGCTGAAGATAGGGTACGCCCTGTTTAAGTTTGTTGATGTCCTGGAATACGGCATCGTGGAATTTGAATGCCAGCTCGTTGCTCTGCATACGTAGCGCTTCGTAGTAGCGTGCGGTGGGCTTGGCCTCGGCGTGGAAGTCCAGCGGCAGGTGCTTGTAGATGAACTGGATCTTGCCCGGATATTTATCCATCAGTTCCATGACCGTCTTGTAGCCACGCTGACAGTAGGGGCACTGGAAGTCGGAGTACTCTACCAGCACCAGCGGGGCGTTCCTGGGGCCGCGGATCGCCTCGTCGTTGCGGATTTCAGGCTTGAGCGGTTTGCTAAAGGCGGCTTCCAGCTCTTTTTGCTCCTGCAGTCTTTTGGTAATGGCTTCCTGCTGTTGTGCCTGTTTGGCTGCAACCTGCAGTACCGCCATGAACTCGGCGGGATTTTCCTGAATCACCTGATAGAGGATTTCCGGGTTATCTTTGAGTACCTTGCTGATCTCATCCTTCAGCTCGGTGGCGTAGAGGCTGGTGGAGAGGCTGAGGGCGAGGGTCGTGGCGAGCAGGGTTAATCTTTTTTTCATGAGGCATCCAGTCTATGTCGGTTTATTTGCGGTTACGTTAGCAAAGCTTGGGGCCTTTGAGTAAAAAAACGGCCCCGCACAACAGATTTGCGGTAATTCTATAGTAGATGTGACCGCGGGTATGCCGGATAGTTGCCGCAATCCCCATTTATGTGAAACGGTTCACTCTCACCTGCAGGCTGTGATACCATTCAAATCAATAAGATAGGTCGGTTAGATACCTTGCCTATTGATAACCCGAATCCCAAGCACTGTGCCCGGCACGGTGCTTTTTTATTGTCACGTGGTCTTTCGTAGGGATCACCACTGAAAAGGAAAATGCGATGCCTGTCATTACCCTTCCCGATGGCTCTGAGCGCCAGTTCGATTCCCCTGTTTCTGTCTATGATGTGGCGGCCAATATCGGCTCGGGCCTTGCCAAAGCGACTCTGGGTGGAAAGGTCAACGATCAGCTGGTTGATGCCTCCTATGTTATTGAAGAGGATGCCAGCCTGGCTATCATCACCGACAAAAGTGATGAGGCGCTGGAGATTATTCGTCACTCTACTGCCCACCTGCTGGCTCAGGCGGTACAGCGCCTGTTTCCCGAGGCGCAGGTGACTATCGGTCCGGTGATCGAGGATGGCTTCTTTTACGACTTTGCCTACGAGCGTGCCTTTACTACCGATGATCTGAAGAAGATCGAGAAGGAGATGGCGAAGATCGTCTCGCAGAACCTGCCGCTGGAGCGCTCGGAGATGCCCCGTGAGGAGGCGATCGAATTCTTCCTAGGCATGGGTGAGAAGTACAAGGCTGAGCTGGTGGAGGCGATCCCCCACGGTGAGGTGCTGTCGCTCTACAAGCAGGGCGAATTTACCGATCTGTGCCGCGGCCCGCATGTACCTTCTACCGCCAAGCTCAAGGCCTTCAAACTGATGAAGGTGGCGGGCGCTTACTGGCGCGGTGATTCCAACAACGAGATGCTGACCCGCATCTACGGTACTGCCTGGACCAACAAGAACGACCTTAAGGATTACCTGCACCGTCTGGAAGAGGCGGAGAAGCGCGATCACCGCAAGATCGCCCGTCAGCTGGACCTGTTCCACAGCCAGGAAGAGGCCCCGGGTATGATCTTCTGGCACGACAACGGCTGGATGATCTACCAGCAGGTTGAGCAGTATGTGCGTGATGTGCTGCGTGAAAACGATTACACCGAGGTGAAGACCCCGCAGGTGGTTGACCGCAGTCTGTGGGAGAAGTCGGGCCACTGGGACAAGTTCGGCGACATGATGTTCACCACCCACTCGGAGAATCGCGACTACGCGGTCAAACCGATGAACTGCCCCTGTCATGTGCAGATCTTCAATCAGGGCCTTAAATCCTACCGTGAGCTGCCGCTGCGTATGGCGGAGTTTGGCTCCTGCCACCGTAACGAGCCCTCCGGTACCCTGCACGGGCTGATGCG
>JBFFJV010000334.1:0-3070 GCA_041555695.1 Thiohalomonadaceae bacterium
CCCTGATACAAAGCGCTGGTTGCCCTCTTGCAACCGCTGTAGTGCATCTGCTGCTGAAATCATCTCTATTCACATTAGCTGGTAACGGTGCAGTCAGATGAGACCGACCATTGTTTATCGGGTGTTATTCATGGCCGAGATATTAACACGTGCGTACCCGGTACTGTAGAAGCGACACATTAAAACGCCGTGATAGTGCCCTGCGAAACAGCATGCCATCAAACTCTACGCCCGATTCTCACACTCCGCAGTTAATAGTTTTTTCTTAACCCGTGTCCACAATAACCCTGATGTTTTAGACTCACGGTCTACACGCTGTTGTTCGAAATGCCGGCTGCACAGGCATTACAGTGTGCCACCTGGTGCAGAGGCGGCCTGCCGGATTAACTACAGTAAGAAATAAACGCGACCATTGGTATGGTTAAGGGCCTGAGCAGGCGCTGTTGCTGAGTGTTGTACTCTTGGGAACGACATGCCCCCGTTATGACAAACAGGAACAGGGCCACTTGCAGGGAGGCATCACAGCAAAAAAAATGGGGCGGCAATAGAACACTGCCACCCGCCGTACCAGTCTACGTCACTTAATAAGCCTGCTGATGAGTGCTATCCCGCCCTGCCGAGTGAATACTCCTAAGCACTACTGACTTTATTCTTTACTCACATATGTCATCTTCCCTGATGGCAAACGGCATGGAGTCACTTAACAAGCAAGCTCGTCGATTAGCTCACGTCCTGACTGCTCAGGTAATCCTCATAGCTACCACTAAAGGTCACCACACCCTCAGGTGTAAGCTCGATGATACGGGTGGCCAGAGAGGAGACGAACTCGCGATCGTGGCTGACGAAGATCAGTGTGCCGGGGTAGTTCTCCAGTGCCGTATTGAGCGACTCGATAGACTCCATATCCAGGTGGTTGGTTGGCTCATCCATTACCAGTACGTTTGGCTTTTGCATCATGATCTTGCCAAACAGCATGCGCCCCTGCTCGCCACCGGAAATAACACTCACCTTCTTGTCGATCTCCTTTTGCGAGAACAGCAGGCGACCAAGGTAGCTGCGTACCACCTGCTCATCATCGCCCTCCTGCTGCCACTGGCCCATCCACTCAAGCAGGGTCAGATCCTCGGCAAAGTCGGCAGCGTGATCCTGAGCGTAGTAGCCTATGTTGACGTTCTCTGACCACTTCACCATGCCGCTGTCCGGGCTCAGCCCGCCACGCTCTTCGCCCACCAGGGTGCGCAACAGGGTGGTCTTGCCGATGCCGTTGGGACCGATGATGGCGATACGCTCACCGACCTCAATCAGCATATCCAGGCCGCTGAACAGCGGCTTCTCCTCGAAGCCCTTGGTGAGCCCTTCTATCTCAAGGGCGGTACGGTAGAGCTTCTTCTCCTGTTCGAAACGGATGAAGGGATTCTGCCGGCTTGAGGGCTTAATATCGTCGAGCTGAATCTTCTCGATCTGCTTGGCGCGCGAGGTGGCCTGCTTGGCCTTGGAGGCATTGGCAGAGAAGCGGCTGACAAACGACTGCAGTTCAGCGATCTGCGCCTTCTTCTTGGCGTTGTCGTTAAGCTGACGCTCACGCACCTGGGTGGCGGCGGTCATGTACTCATCATAGTTACCCGGATAGACACGCAGCTCACCATAATCGAGGTCGGCCATGTGGGTGCAGACACTGTTCAGGAAGTGACGGTCATGCGAAATGATGATCATGGTGGAGTTGCGCTCGTTGATCACATCCTCCAGCCAGCGAATGGTGTTGATATCGAGGTTGTTGGTAGGCTCGTCGAGCAGCAGGATATCCGGGTCAGAAAACAGTGCCTGTGCCAGCAGCACGCGCAGTTTCCAGCCGGGGGCCACGGCACTCATCAGGCCGTAGTGTTGTTCCACCGGAATATCCAGCCCCAACAGCAACTCACCGGCACGGGAATCGGCGGTGTAACCATCCATCTCGGCAAACTGCACCTCAAGCTCGGCGACCTTCATGCCGTCCTCTTCGCTCATCTCCGGCAGGGCGTAGATGCGGTCACGCTCCTTCTTCACCTCCCACAGTTCGGCATGGCCCATAATCACGGTATCAAGCACCGTGAACTCTTCATAGGCAAACTGATCCTGGCGCAGCTTACCCAGCCGCTCGTTGGGGTCGAGCGTCACGTTACCTGAAGAGGGCTCCAGATCATCGCCCAGAATTTTCATAAAGGTCGACTTGCCGCAACCGTTGGCTCCGATCAAACCGTAGCGGTTGCCGTTGCCGAACTTGACGGAGATATTTTCAAACAGGGGCGCGGCCCCGAACTGCATGGTGATATTGGCTGTAGAGATCACGAGATTTTCCGGAATACTAAATTAAAATAATAACTAAAATTTGAACTGTAGACGTTGTCAGTGACACCGCCTACCTCATTGTCAGGTGCAGGTGCTAACTAGCGACGTCCGCCCCGTCCCGCCTTTGGCTTCTCATCACGAACCTTGAGCATTTTGTCCTTGAACGGCTTGCCGTCCAGGGCCGACATAGCGGCGCGTGCTTCATGCCCTTCCATATTAATGAAGGCAAAACCCTTGTTGCGACCGCTAAAGATATCACGTGGCAGTTCAATCTTGCGCACGCTGCCGTACTGCGAGAACAGTTCGGTGATTTCATCTTCCGTTGCTTCAGGGGGCAGATTACCGACAAACAGTGTCTTCATGGATGTTTCCTTGGTGTATGAAATGGATTGCTACGATTATTGAGCACCACACCTGGAAACGGTACGGCATGAACAAAAAAACCGGGCCGGGGCTTGCCTGCATCAATGCAGAGCCCCGACCCGGTTTTTTTCTGAGGGTAATCGCGTAAGTGCCCGAAGGCACCTACACCATCAGCCCTCCAGAGGCATTAGCTGGCAACTACGTTGCTTGCCTGAGGACCCTTAGGGCCATTTTCTACGTCGAAGCTTACAGCCTGACCTTCAGCAAGGGTCTTGAAACCGCCGCCCTGGATCGCGCTGAAGTGTACAAATACGTCTGCACCGCCATCGTCCTGAGAAATGAAACCGAAGCCTTTAGACTCGTTGAACCACTTTACTGTACC
>JBFFJV010000335.1:0-3063 GCA_041555695.1 Thiohalomonadaceae bacterium
ATGATGATCATGGATTTAAAGGTCTCGTCACGCATCCTGCCGGAGTAGGCGGTGACATCTTCGATAAGGCGGTGGACATCGCCAAACAGGTGGTTGGTCATTGCCGTGACCTTGCCGAGAATGATCATTGCGTCGGGGTCTTTGAAAGTGAGTTTTTCCGGCGTCTGCAACACCTGCTCGACGGTGATCTGTAATTGTTTGGCGCTCTGTTCTAATTGCATAATACGCGAATGAAACAGCATCTCCTTACCGTGGTGCGCATGCAGACTGGAGAATGTCTTAATAATATCGGCCAGTTGACGCTGGCTCTGTTCTATCTGCGGCAGCGCACCATCGGTAAAGAAGATCTCGGTGAAGGTCGATTTGAAACTATAGAGTTTAGTGCTGGCAAAGTGCACCGAATGCTCAAACTCATGATATTTTTCCAGTTGCTGATAACCGAGAAAAAAGTTGCCGTTAAGGATGATCCGCAGGGTAATGAGTGAGGCGCTGATAAGAACGATCTTGTACTTGATGGAGAGATCATTCCAGTAAGCTGTCGGTGAAAAACGACGCGCTTTCATAGACGGTATCCTGACAAATTAATATTCAAGCTGATGTCCTGCTGCCTGCCATGCCTGTACGCCGCCGCGAAACCAGTGAACCTGATTATAACCGGCTGCGATGGCCGCCTCGGCGGCACGGTATGATTTCCAGCCGGTGGTGCCGTGGCTGTAGAAGATCAGAATAGTCTTTTTATTATCGGGCAGGCTGTTCAGGTTGATGTGGTCTGCATCGGATTTATCCGAGAGATCACCTTTATGATAGTTGAGCTGATATTCCATGGAGCGGGCACCGGGCAGGTGTCCCTTGCCGTAGTTAAAGGGGCTGCGGCAGTCGGCCAGGTAACTCTCACCCTGCTCAATTAACAGGCGAACCTCTTCGGCCGTGACGACAAAGCCACCGGATATGGTCAGCGGTGTTTCAGGTTTCTGATCGGCGGCATGCGCCGTGCCCAGTGTGATCCCTGCACATAAAACCATCCATGAGAAAATGGCTGTCCTCATGCGGCACCTGTTTGTGTGATGTTAGTTGGCGGGAGAGCGGCTGATAGGCCAGCTTCTCTGCGTTAATTTTGTTTTTATTATTATTTATCAGGTGACTATAACCAGCGTCACTGACCATGGCAAGAAAATACTAGGGTTTACCCTATATTGATGCGTGTAGCACGGCCCGCAGGGGGGCGGGGTGGCCCTCAATGGTTTTGCTCGGGTCGTCTGGATCCAGATAGTCGGCGAGCGACTCGAAGTGCATCCACTCGGTGCGTCGCTGCTCTTCGATGGTGGTGGGGCTGACATCAATGATCTCAACATCGCGATATCCGGCCTGTTGCAGCCACTGCGCCATGGTGGCGGGTGAGGGCAGGGTATGGACATTCTTCATCTTGGCGTAGCGCCCTCGGGGGTGTAGCAGTTCGCCGGGGCCGCCCTCAATCACCAGCCCCTCCAGCACCAGCTCACCGCCGGGCCTGAGGTGTTGCTTGAGTGCCTGCAGGTGCTCCATGTGATCACGGCGGTGGTAGATCACCCCCATCGAGAAGACCACGTCGAAGGCGTGGTTGCCCTCGGGGCACTCCTCTAGTTTTAGCGGCAATATATGCATCGGCTGCTCGCCGATGAAGTGACGCATCGCCGCGTACTGCATCACATAGCCAATGGTCGGGTCGATGCCGATCACCCGCTCGGCCCCGGCCCCGAGCATGCGCCAGCCGTAGTAGCCGTTGCCACTGCCCACATCCAGTACGCGCTTGCCGCGAAGGTCGAGTGCCTGTTCGAGGCGAGCCCACTTCCAGTCGGAGTGCCACTCGGTATCGAGGTGGATGCCGCAGGGGCAGAAGGGACCCTTGCGCCACGGGTGGAAGGCCATCAGGGTCTCGCTAATCGCCGCCAGCTGGGGCGCGTTGAAGTTTTCATCGCCCGTGATGCGGATGCACGGTGCGCTGAGATCGACGGTGCGCTGTGCAATGGCTGGCAGCGCCTCAAGTGCCACCTGCCAGCGTGGCAGATCACCGTGGCTGCTCAGTCGCTCCTCGCTGAGTTGCGGCACCGACTCCAGCCAGTGGGCGAGGGGGGAGTGTTGCATCCACGCAAATAGCTGCGGGTATCCAAGGGCATCGAAGGTCATTGGCTTACTTTTTTACGGCGGCGATGGAGGCGAAGTTAAAGGCCTGAAACCAGGGTTCTATCTGGGTAAACCCGGCCTCTTTCAGGCGGAGTTGGTGCTGCTCGAGAGTATCGGGGATCAACACCTCCTCCAGTGCCGCCCGCTTCTGGCTTATCTCCATATCCGAGTAACCGTTGGCCCGCTTGAAGGCGAGGTGGAGCTGCTCCTGAAACTGCTGTCGCTCATCATCTTCAAAGCGCAGCTTCTCCGAGAGGATCAATACGCCGCCGGGCAGCATCCCCTGGTAGATCTTCTGCAGCAGGCTCAGCCGCTCATCCTTGGGCAGGAACTGCAGGGTGAAGTTGAGGACGACTACCGAGGCGTTATGGATCGCCACCTCACGAATGTCGGCGCACTGCAGTTCAACCGGGGTGGACTCCAGGTCGTGGGCGATATTTTCACGGCAACGCTCGACCATGGAGGCAGAGTTATCGATGGCGATAATGCGACAGCCCGGCTGTTGAATCCGGCGGCGTAGCGACAGGGTGGCCGCGCCGAGCGAGCAGCCGAGGTCATAGAGCTGGCTGTCGGCCTGGGCGTACTGCTCTGCAAACAGACCGAGCAGGGCGATGATCTCGCTATAGCCCGGCACTGAGCGGCGGATCATGTCGGGAAAGACGGCGGCGACGCGCTCATCGAAGGCGAAGTCAACGATCATCGCCTGCTCGGAGGCGTAGATACTGTCGCGACTGTGGGGGGCTGGCGGTTTCATGGTGGGGTATTTTACGCCAAAGTGGCGCTCACTTCTGCATCGAATAGAGCAGGGCGATCTCCTCGGCCCAGAGGCTGTCGTCGATGGTTTCCAGCACCATCGGGATATTATCGAAGCGTGCATCGTTCATCAGATAGCGAAAGCACTCC
>JBFFJV010000336.1:0-3043 GCA_041555695.1 Thiohalomonadaceae bacterium
GGTTGGCGACGGCGAAGTCGAAGGTCTTGAGCTGGCCGTTGGCCTCCTTCCACTGGGGGTCGGCGATGGTGTTGCCCTTCCAGATCTTGGCGGTGGCGTTGTTGTGCAGGATCATGTTCATGCGCGCCAGGGCGCTGGTGGCGTTGTCCATCTCCTGGCCGTAGATGCTCAGCCCCCGCGGGGCCTCGTCGCTGGCCTTGAGCAGCAGCGAGCCGGAACCGCAGGTGGGGTCGTAGACGGTGGCATCCTGCGAGGTATCTTCGGTTACACCAATCACCCTGGCGAGGATGCGCGAGACCTCGGCCGGGGTGTAGAACTGCCCCTTGCTCTTGCCGGACTCGGTGGCGAAGTGGCGCATGAGGTATTCGTAGGCGTCGCCCAGCAGGTCGTCGCCCTCAGCGCGGTTGGCGGAGAGGTCCAGCCCCTCGAACAGGCCGATGAGCTTGGAGAGGCGGTCGATCATCTCCTTGCCCTTGCCGAGCTTGTCCTCATCGTTGAAGTCGGCGACGTCGATGACCCCCTTGAGGTCGTTCTCTTCGGCCAGTAGCGAGATGATCTTGTTGATCCCCTCGCCTATCTCCTTATTGCCCTTGAGGGCCACCATGTCATCGAAGCTGGCCCCCTGGGGGACGACGATCATGCCGTTGGGGTCGCCCTTGTACTTGTCGGAGACGTACTTCATGAAGAGCAGGGTAAGCACGAAGTCCTTGTACTGGCTGGCATCCATACCGCCGCGCAGCTCGTCGCAGCTGGCCCAGAGGGAGGAGTAGAGTTCGGTCTTTTTGATGGCCATTTAGGGGGTTCCGGGGTGGGTGGTGAATGCTATATGAGCCTATTCTACACAATCAGCATGATGACTATTTTTTGTTTTCAACAGGAGCCAACAATGTGAATTTGGTGAGACTACCACCTTTCGACATAAAATCCTGATGTAGCACCTGGGGTGTGCTCTCATCTTGATATGAAACATGCTTTATGGGGTTGCGCTACGGTCAAACCGTTCGTCTTCAACCACATACCAAGACCTATTATCCACGTCCTTTCTCCTTGTGGTTTTTGCATAGTAGTCCTCCCGTAACCCCGGACAGCGATGCATAACCTTTTGATGACGTTAGACATAGACAAAATTCTTATTACTTAACTCAGACTCACCACTCCATCGGTAGGCCGCCAATACACCATCTTTAGCGACAGAGAAATCTAGACAGGCAACATTATCAGCAAGTATCTGGGGGATGCCCTGCATCCAGTAGTGACCAAAGAAAACAGGCTTTTTGTGCGCAGCATAACCCCAGGACCAATCTTCACCTACAGGCAGTCGGCGGGGCAGTTTATCCTTAACAAAGGTGGGAAGAACAACATCTCGCAGATCTTCCACGCCATTTTCCCACCATTTAATTCGAGTTTCAGTGCGCACATGACCGTCTTTATCGAGAAAGCTACTCCCTTCCGGTAGTGAGCATTCCGCACCTTTTAGAAGTGTCTCGACAGCCTCGTAACAAATTGATGTGTTGTCCGTTGACGCCTTCAGCAGCACATCTTCTGTCAACACATTACCACCTAACATGTCATTCATTTTGTCAATCAAACGCCCATCCCAACAGGCGTGGACAACCCTTATACCGCCAAGGTCAAGCCAAAGCGGCAGGGAGCGAAAAAACAGGAGAACCTCATCTAATTCATCCTTCATTGATGGCGCCACATATTCAGACAGGAACGCTACATGTTGCCCTATATTCTTATTATTCCGTTCTCTTAACCACTGCCCTTCACATTCTGGATGTTTTGAATGAAATGCTATGGCATTAAACTCATGGTTACCCATCACAGCATGTGCCCCCCCCTGTGCCACCATAGGCATAACGATACGAAGAACATCACGTTGCCTAGGCCCTCGATCAATAAAATCACCTAAAAACACCGCCTTAGCATTCGGGTGCTCATATGCTTTTCCGTTATGCCTATATCCCAAACAAGCAAGCAAACTCTCCAGCTTATCAGCATGGCCGTGAATATCCCCGATAATGTGATACTCGCTCAAATCTTTTCTCCTAATTACAATTACGTTGTAGTGGCTATGGTTTTCACTACCATTTAAGTTTCATTTTGTATTACAAATTCTACTTGTTATCTGGAGGATTACCCGCCTCCTTATATCTCGAACATTCTTTATTGACACATCCAGGATCAATTGGGTGAATGGCCAAGTGACTACAGCATCCACTTGCGTACAATACATCTGATCCCATAGGTCTATTTATTGGTGCCCCACATGTTGAACACTTTCGTTCCCCGCACACCTGACAAAACCATGGTTTGTGTCCGGTTTTATATTCATCCTTTGCCTTCTCGATTGCAGAGTCAGTCCATTTCTCAGGTTCACCCCAAACGAGCATATAGACATTCAAGTCATCATATAACTTAACGGCTTGATGCGAATATTTACCACGTCGTATAGGTTTATCAGACAAGCTAACACCTCTCAGCTTCTGACTTACAAGCCGATACCCCCCCACTTCTTCCACCGTCTTATCACACAGCACACACGTTTGCGCGGGGGGACGAACCAAATCCAAGCTGGAGTAGATTGTTTTTTCTGCCAATTCTCTACAAATACCCCTTGTATTATCCACACTACTACCTGATGCATCCAGCTCTGACACCCCCAGCGACAGCCTCCTTTCATTCACTTTTGCTATATAGTCGCTATCCATAGGGTTTCTACCACGTTTTCTCGACGTCGCGTCAACCCCGTCATCCAGCATAAAGTCATATTCTTCTGGGAACATTTTCATATGAAGACTTCTTGCCAACTCATCGAGTTTATTCTGAACTGAATCTTCAAGATCAATTATCTCTATTTGACTTTCCGTCTTACCTTCACGCGCCGCCTTGTACTTACGGACCTCTTCCTTCTTATATTTATTCATAACTTCATTCCCTCTGTATTCACATGTTCCAACTCAGGCAGCAGACTTAACGGAAAGTCCCACCTCGACCATAACCCCCATTACTGCAAAGTGTACCCAGCATCCAAGAACCA
>JBFFJV010000337.1:0-3037 GCA_041555695.1 Thiohalomonadaceae bacterium
ATCGCCACGCTGGGCAGCGGACCCGGCGGTTTGGTACTGGCCGGTCACACCGATACCGTGCCCTACGATGAGGGGCGCTGGAACCTCGACCCGTTTCGTCTCACCGAGCAACACGGGAAACTCTTTGGCCTCGGCACCTCAGATATGAAGGGCTTCTTTGCACTGGCGCTGGAGGCGGCCAAGGCCTTCAATAAAGATGAGCTGCAACAACCGCTGATCCTGCTCGCCACTGCCGATGAGGAGAGCTCGATGGAGGGTGCCCGTGCACTGGTGGATCTCGGCAAACCACTGGCCCGCTATGCGGTGATTGGCGAACCGACCGGGATGCGTCCGGTCAACGCCCACAAGGGGATCATGATGGAGGGGATCACCTTGAGCGGCCTCTCCGGCCACTCCAGTGATCCCTCGCTGGGGGTGAGTGCACTGGAGGGAATGCATCAGGTGATAGGCGACCTGCTTGCCTGGCGCGAGGAGTTGCAGGCGAGGCACCACGACCCGCGCTTCAAGGTACCGGTTCCAACGCTCAACCTCGGCCACATTCACGGCGGTGACAACCCCAACCGCATCTGCGGCTGTTGCCAACTGCACATCGACCTGCGCCCCATCCCCGGGATGGAGCTTGAGACGCTGCGCGAGACCCTTAACAAGAGGCTGCACGCCCTGCTGGGTGAGACGAAACTCGGCTGGGAGGTACACCGGCTATTCGAGGGGACACCATCGCTACACACCCCCGACAGCTCGGCCATCGTGCAGGCGGCGGAGAAACTCACCGGCCACGACAGCGAGGCGGTCGCCTTCTGTACCGAGGCCCCCTATCTCAATGAGCTAGGGATGGAGACCATTATCCTCGGCCCCGGTGATATCGATCAGGCGCACCAGCCCGACGAGTACCTCGCCCTTGAGCGACTACAACCTACGGTGCAGTTACTACAGGATTTGATCCGCCGCTTTTGCTTATAAAATAAGCACTTGCCACGATCTATTCATATCGCGACAATAGCCGCTTAACCCTTAGGCGCAATATAGATGGACCCACACCTCAACACAGAGACCTTCGTACGCTGGTTCCGGGACTTCTCCCCGTATATCAATGCGTTTCGCGGTCGTACCTTTGTCATCGCCTTTGGCGGTGAGGTGATCGCCGAGGAGCAGTTCGCCACACTGGTACACGACATCGCCCTGCTCAACAGCCTGGGTGTGCGTCTGGTACTGGTAAACGGTGCACGTCCGCAGATCGAGGAGCGGCTGCAGGAGCGTGGGGTTGAAATGCATTATGTTAACGGCCTGCGCATCACCGATGAGGCGGCACTCACCTGCGTTAAAGAGGCGGCGGGAGCGGTACGCGTGGAGATCGAGGCGTTGCTCTCCATGGGGCTGGCGACCTCACCGATGGCCGGGGCACAGATTCGTGTCGCCTCCGGAAACTTCGTTACCGCCCAGCCGCTGGGGATACGCGATGGTGTCGACTACCTGCACACCGGTGAGGTGAGGCGCATTGACGGCGAGGCGATACAGCGTCAGCTCAACGAGAAGGCCATCGTGCTGCTCTCACCACTCGGCTACTCACCCACCGGCGAAGTCTTCAACCTCAGCGCAGAGGATGTAGCCACCGCCGCCGCCATTGAGCTGGAGGCGGACAAGCTGATCTATCTGGTCGACGGTGCCGGCCTGCAGCTGGACGATGGCACGCTGGTTCGTGAGCTAAGCCTGGGCGATGCCGAAACCTTCCTCGAGGAGCATGGCCAACTCCCCGAGGCGCTGGGCAAGGCACTCTACAGTGCGCTCTATGCCTGCGACAAAGGGGTCAGCCGCGCCCACCTCATTAATCGCCATCAGGACGGATCCCTGCTGATGGAGCTGTTTACCCGCGATGGTGTCGGCACCCTGATCAGTGCCGATGTCTACGAGGGCATGGGGCAGGCAGATATCGAGGATGTCGGTGGCATTCTGGAGCTGCTCGCACCACTGGAGAACGATGGGGTTCTGGTTCGCCGCTCCCGCGAACGGCTGGAAACCGAGATTGATCACTTCACCGTGGTGGAACGCGACGGCATGATCATCGCCTGCGCCGCCCTCTACCCCTTCGCCGAAGAGGGGCTGGGGGAGCTGGCCTGTATGGCCGTGCGCGATGAATATCGTAACGAGGGGCGCGGCGACTCACTGCTCGATTACATCGAAAAACAGGCTCGTGAGCTGGGGATCTCCCGGCTCTTTGTGCTGACCACCCGTACCGCCCACTGGTTTCAGGAACGCGGCTTTGAGCCCGCCTCACTCAAGGAGCTGCCGCTGGAGCGCCAGCGCCTCTATAACTACCAGCGCCGCTCCAAAGTCTTTATCAAGCAACTTTAATGGCGGCCAAAAGCAGACAGCCCGCAGGCAGCGATGCCGTGCGTCCCTTCCTTAAGTGGGCAGGCAACAAGTTTCGCATCATCGACCGGGTAAAGAGGAAGCTGCCTGAGGGGAAACGGCTGGTAGAGCCATTTACCGGCTCCGGTGCGGTATTCCTGAACACCGAATATGATGAATACCTGCTGTGCGACTCCAACCGCGACCTCATCGAGCTCTACACCATCCTACGCGATGAGGGGGACGCTTTCATCGAAGAGGCGCGCCGTTACTTCTGCGGTAAATACAATAACGAAGAGAATTATTACGAACTGCGAGAGGAGTTCAACGCCGCCCGCAGTCATGAAAAGCGCGCCGCCCTGTTCCTGTTTCTCAATCGCCACGGCTACAACGGGCTGTGCCGCTATAACTCCAGCGGGCGTTTTAATGTCCCCTTTGGCCGCTACAAGCGCCCCTATTTTCCGGAAAAGGAGCTGCGCGCCTTTCATCTGAAGGCGCAACGGGCAGAATTCCAACATGCAGGTTTTGAACATAGTATGGCTCAAACCCGCACAGGAGATGTGGTTTATTGCGACCCGCCCTATGTGCCGCTATCTGCTTCGGCAAATTTCACCAGCTATAGCGCCGGTGGCTTCTCCATGGAGCAACAGCAACAACTGGCCGAACTGGCGCAGAAAAATGCGGCCCGCGG
>JBFFJV010000338.1:0-3035 GCA_041555695.1 Thiohalomonadaceae bacterium
AGCTGGGCGTGATGTTTATAGACCTGGACAACTTCAAGCCGATTAATGATACCTATGGCCATGAAGTTGGAGACCAGCTGCTGATCGAGGCCGCTGAGCGGCTGCGTCATGCGTTGCGGTCCAGCGACTATATTGCCCGTGTTGGCGGCGATGAGTTTGTCGCAGTGCTGCCTGCGTTGGGGGAGCAGGAGGAGGTAGCGGCTATTGCCGATAAGCTCATCAGCAGGCTGGCCGCCCCCTTTGGCATTCAGGGGCATCAGTGTGCTATCGGGGTTAGTATCGGCATTGGCTTCTACCCGCTCTGCGCCGCCACTACGGATGATCTGGTGCACCTGGCCGATCAGGCAATGTACAAGGTAAAGCGTAGCGGTAAGAACGGCTACGCGATCTGTCCGATTATTGAGGGTGAGGCGGAGATTGACTATAAGGGGGGCTGCCGTTGCAATATGAGCTGCGCGCTGGCATCTGGCGTGAAGGGCAGCCAGGCGTGCCTCAGTTAGCCGCGCTCAGTGCAAACGGCATCCAGGCCGGCCTATAATGCCGGTTTTCACGGCGATGGTTCCCTCCCGATGTCTCACCCCTATGATGCCCTGCTGCCCGACCTGATCCTTGATGCCATCGATGCCCAGGGCTATCGCACCTCCGGCTCGATGCTGGCACTGAACAGTTATGAGAACCGGGTCTATCAAATTGGTCTGGAATCGGGTGAGTTTATCGTTGCCAAGTTCTACCGCCCCAGGCGCTGGAGTGATGAGGCGATTTTAGAGGAGCATCTGTTCTCCGCTCAGCTGGCAGATGTTGATATTCCGGTGATTGCCCCGCTGGTCGATGCCAACGGTGAAACCTTACACCGTTACGAGGGTTTCCGCTTTGCCTTGTTCGAACGGCGGGGCGGACACTGGCCCGAGTTGGATGATCCCGACACCCAGTATCGCCTGGGTCAGTTTCTCGGACGCATCCATGCGGTGGGGGCGACACGCCCCTTTGAACACCGCCCGGCCATCAGCCCTGAGTCCTTCGGCGAGCAGAGTTTGGCCTACCTGCTGGAGCATGATTTTCTGCCACGTGAGTACGCGCAGCAATATCGGGATCTGGCCGAGGGGCTGCTGGTGGAGATAAACCGTCGCTTCGCCGCCGTCTCCTATATCCCGATTCGGCTGCATGGTGACTTTCATCCGGGCAATATCCTCTGGACCGATACCGGCGCCCATTTGGTGGACCTGGATGACTGTCGCAGCGGTCCGGCGGTACAGGACCTGTGGATGCTACTCAGCGGCGAGCGCGGGCAGATGAACACTCAGTTGAGCGAGCTGCTGGAGGGGTATGAAGAGTTCTTCGAATTCAATCGCGCTGAGCTGGCCCTGATAGAGCCACTACGTACGCTACGCCTGCTCCACTATTCGGCCTGGCTGGCTCGGCGCTGGTCAGACCCCGCCTTCCTTCAGGCCTTCCCGTGGTTTAACACGGTAAAATACTGGGAGGAGCAGGTGCTGACCCTGCGTGAGCAGCAGTTGCGCATGGAGCTGCCGCCACTGCTACAGATCGACTAGGTCGTGGTAAAGGGCACGCTCTGACACTCCTGAAAGATGCGCCGCTCACAGCGACGGCAAACCTCACGGTCAAGATCGAGGAAGATCTTCTGAATCGCCTCGCTCTTCGAGTCGAAGACGTGCTCCTCCCCCATCACCTCAATGACGTTGCTCTTCCTGAGAAACTCGCACAGCGTCTCCTTGGGGTTGCACAGGTAAAGTCCGCCACCCTGTGATTTCAGGCGTTTCGCCTCCTGCATCAGCCACTCGGCACCGGCCACATCGATAAAGTTCACCGAATTACACAGCAGCAGCAGGCGGCGCTGCTCGGGTGATTCCTCGCCGAAGAAGCGGAACTGACTGGCCACATGATTCACCGCACCAAAGAACAGTGAACCATCCATGCGCACAATGCGTAGCTGTGGGCACTGTGGGTGGGGGTAGCGGGCCACATTGACCATCGGCCGGTGTACCTCATCGGCATCCGGGGCCATGGTGGTGACCTTCGGCCGTGAAGTGCGGTTGAGGTAGACGATAAGCGAGAGCATCACGCCCACATAGATGGCGAACTCCAGCTCCAGGAACAGGGTGGCGAAGAAGGTGGTGGCCAAAATACCCGCCTCGGCACGGCTGGTGTGGACGATGCTGTGAATGTGGTGCCAGTCAATGAGGTTAAAGGCGACCAGTAGCAGGATCCCGGCCATCGCCGGGATCGGCAGGTAGGCCGTCAGCGGGGCGATTAGCAACAGGATCAACGCCAGAGATAGTGCCGCCGCAATTGCTGCCAGCGGGGTGCGCGCCCCAGCTTCATAGTTGACCCCGGTTCGGGTAAAGGAACCCGAGGAGGCGTAAGAGGAGAAGAAGGAACCGGCCAGATTTGCCAGCCCCTGACCGATAAATTCCTGATTACCATCGATACGCTGGTGGGACTTGGCTGCCACCGAGCGGGCGATAGAGACCGCCTCGACCAGCCCCAGCAGTGCCACTGCCAGTGCGCCCGGTGCCAGCTGCTTGAGCGTGGCAAAGGAGAAATCGGGCAGGGAGAGCGGTGGCAACATGGCTGGTAGCTCCCCCACCAGCGCAATGCCGTGCTCTTCGCCGCCGAGCAGCAGTGACAGGATCGCCCCCACCACCATCGCCATCAGCATATTCGGCCAGCGTGGCAGCAGCTTCTTGAACAGCAGGGCACTCACCAGCGTGGTCGCGGCAATGGCCACCACATAGAGGTTGCTATGGGGTAGCTGTTCAATCAGCTGCATCCAGGTATGGGCAAAGGA
The DNA here is from genome assembly GCA_041555695.1 of Thiohalomonadaceae bacterium. Classification (GTDB taxonomy): domain Bacteria; phylum Pseudomonadota; class Gammaproteobacteria; order Thiohalomonadales; family Thiohalomonadaceae; genus JAPHSX01. The sequence goes on from JBFFJV010000338.1 coordinate 2,807, forward strand.
TTCGCCACGCCCCACCTCGACACCAAAGAAGTGCTTCAGCTGACTGGTGGCGATAAGAATGGCTGCCCCCGCGGTAAAGCCAACCACTACGGTGTGTGAGACAAAGTTAACCAGCGAGCCCATGCGGGCCAGCCCCAGTACCAGTTGATAGACCCCGGCCAGTAGTGTCAGGGTGAGCACCAGGGTGATGTACTGCTCGCTACCCGCCTCGGCCAGTGGGCTGATGGTA
>JBFFJV010000339.1:0-3016 GCA_041555695.1 Thiohalomonadaceae bacterium
CGCCTAGACTCTGTCATGGCATGAAGCTCATGCTTGCTCTTGATTTTTCCGCCTCTGACGCCATTGATAACTTGATTATTCGATAAGCAGGGATAGCCCGAACGGGTGCAATAATCTCCCTGTACCCTTATGATTAACTGTCACCGTATGGGCTATTGGTCCCGTGTTTTTTTCGGTATGGCTTTTCTGGGCAGAATAGCCCGGCAGAATCTCGTAATTTGGAGCGAAATTCATGGATTTGGCAACACTTATCGGCCTGGTGGCCGGTTTCGGTGTAATGATTGGTGCGATCTTTCTTGGTGGTAGCGCCGGGATGTTCATCAATACCCCCTCTCTGGTGGTGGTACTGGGCGGCACCTTTGCCGCGGTAATGATGAAGTTCAGCATGGGGCAGTTTATCGGTGCGATTAAGGTGGCACTGAATGTCTTTATGCACAAGGAGGAGAAGGTTGATGGGCTGATCACGGATCTGGAGGAGATGGCCAATACCGCACGTAAGGAGGGGCTGCTCGCCCTTGAGGGGGTGGAGGTCAGCAACACCTTCCTTAAAAAAGGGATCCAGATGATGGTGGATGGTCATACCCCGGAGATGGTACGCGGCGTGCTGAAAAAGGATATGGAAAACACCATCGAGCGGCATGAGATTGGGCAGAAGATCTTCAAGGGCTTTGGTGATTACGCCCCGGCAATGGGGATGATTGGTACCCTGATTGGTCTGGTACAGATGCTCGCCAATATGTCCGACCCCAAATCGATCGGCCCGGCGATGGCGGTGGCTCTGCTGACCACCCTTTATGGCGCGATGATTGCCAACCTGCTGGCCCTGCCGATTGCCGATAAACTGGCGCTGCGCAGCCAGGAGGAGCGACGCATGAAGTCGCTGATCCTCGATGGCCTCTCCGGCATTCAGGCCGGGCACAACCCGCGCATGATCCAGGAGATGCTCTCCACCTATCTGCCACAGAAACAGCGCAAGTCGGGCGATGATGACGCATAGGCCTTTGTTAGCGACAGACGGAATAGAGCGATGAGTGCCGACGAAGAGTGCGAATGTATACAGCAGGAGTGTGAGGCAGGGGCGCCGGCATGGGTTATGACCTTTGCCGATCTGATGTCGCTGCTGATGTGCTTCTTTGTGCTGCTGCTCTCCTTCTCCGAGATGGATGTAATTAAGTTCAAGCAGATCGCCGGTTCGATGAAAGCGGCATTTGGGGTGCAGCGACAGATTGAAGCCCCCGATATTCCCATGGGTACCAGTATCATCACTCAGGAGTTCAGCCCGGGCAAGACCGAGCCCACCCCGGTGGATGATGTACGCCAGATCACCTCCAAGGAGGATGTGAGTCTTGAGACCGCTAAGGAGGTGATGGAGCAGGCAGCCAAGGATGCCGCCTCGGACCTGCAGGTGAAAATGGCAGAGCAGATCGAGCAGGGGCTGGTTGAGGTCGATAGCCAGCAGGACAAGATTGTGATCCGCATTAAGGAGAAGGGCTCCTTTCCCTCTGGTTCTTCAGACCTGCGAGAGGAGTTTCTGCCGACATTAGAGATCATTCGCCAGCAGGTGGCCGAGACTCCCGGTACCATTACCGTTGCCGGCCATACCGATGATATTCCCATCAATACCTTCCGCTTTCGCTCCAACTGGGAGCTCTCTTCGTCACGTGCCGTTTCGGTGCTGGAGCAGTTGCTGGCGGATGGCAACATCAAACCGGAAAATACCGAGGTGAAGGGACTGGCCGATACTCAGCCACTGGTTCCCAACGACAGCCGGGAGAATCGTGCGACCAACCGTCGGGTCGAGATCATCATTTCGCCAACTGGAGAGAAGACGGGTGTCAGCAGCGATAGTGGCGATGGGGCGGCTGTTGAGAAGCCTGAGGCAGCAACCGGAACCTCGATCATTCCGCCATTGCCGGAGTCCATTGTGATTCAGGATGACGGTGAGGTGCCGGCACTGCAACCCGAACTCACTCAGGAGATCGATGATCTGTTTGGCAATCTGGAGAATCAGTAAGGCTTAATATGGGAAATCAACGACGTTCATTTCGGCTGGATGTGGAGATTGGCCTGGAGGCCAAACTGATCAGCGAAGAAAAGCTGGTGAGTGGCATTGCCCAGCTCAAACGGCGGCCCAACTGGAACGCGACCCTGCCCAGTGCGCTGAATGAGGTCGATGCAGCACTGGCCAGCCTGCTCAGGGAGCTGAGGCTCACCGCCCCCAAGGCTGCCGGCGCCATTGAACTGCTGAACCAGAAGGTGGATCTGTTGCGCCTTGGACAGAGCTGGGAGCAGAACGGACAGGAGCTGCCGGTACGCCGGGTGAATCTCAGCGCCACGGGCCTTGCCTTTGAGTACCAGTCCTCTATTGAGGTCGGGCGTGCGATGCGCTGTACTATTACCCTGCCCAGCCTGGTGTGGACGATGCAGCTGTTTGCCCGGGTGATTTCCGCACGACCACTGCCGGAGGGGGGCTACAAGATCTGCCTCGACTTTGAGTATATTCGCGATGAGGATAGTGAACAGTTGATCCGTTTTAATCTGCAGGAGCAGCAAAAGACTATTTATCAGACCAGGGCTGATGATGAGTAACGGCAAAAACGGGTAATTGAGAGTGGCGGGCTTTAATTTTGACTCTCTGCGGCCTCTATCTTCAGCATGGTTGACGAGGGTTGTTCATAGTTTCATGGTTAGCGGAGCGCACTAATCACGCAGGGGCCAGCCACGGTAACTACGATTCACTTTTCTTATTCTGGCAGCAGCATCATCTGATGCTGGCCATCTTTATCAAGCTTCATCTTTAGAACCCTTAGCTTTTGTAGAGAAATGCTGTTTGTCGCGCTATTTCTACGTAGGGGAAATTACCGCGAAAATTTTGCGTTGCGAAGGCTTTTACGTTGTAATACGACTCTTTTCACAATTGTAAAGAACATGGCAGGAGAGCGGTGTCAAATATGGGACAGTGGGAGCCGAAAGTTAAGCGTCTGGGGCCGGGTGATCGAATTAAAGCGGGCCGCAA
>JBFFJV010000340.1:0-2982 GCA_041555695.1 Thiohalomonadaceae bacterium
GATCAAACAGGGCCTTGATGAGAACGGTTGCTGGGAAGGCGAGGTGTATAACAAGCGTAGCGATGGTGAATACTATCCGGAGCACCTGAGTATCAATACCGTTACTGATGCGGGTAATGGTGTGAGCCACTATATTGCCCTGTTCTCCGATATCAGCGAGATCAAACAGGCAGAGGAGAGCAAGAAGCGGCTGGAACGCGACCTGCAGCAGGCGCAGAAAATGGAATCGCTGGGACAGCTGACCGGCGGTATCGCCCACGACTTCAACAACCTGCTGGCGATCATTAACGGTTACTCCACACTCACCCTGGAGCAGTGCACTGAACAGGGGGATGAGCGACTGGCCGGATACATGCGCCATGTGACCAACGCCAGTGACCGTGCCACCCGGCTGGTGGCACAGATGCTCGCCTTTAGTCGTAGTGATAAGGGCGACGACATGCCGATCGATCTGGCTCCGCTGGTGAAGGAGGATATCAAGCTGTTGCGGGCCTCGCTGCCCAGCACCATCGAGATCAAGAGCGAGCTCGCAAGCGAGCTGCCGAGTGTCTCCATGGACCCGACCCAGCTGCACCAGATCCTGATGAACCTGGCGGTGAACGCCCGTGATGCAATGCAGGGGGCGGGTTCGCTGACGATTCGCCTCGGTTGTGCCCGCGGGGTGGATAGTCGCTCACCGGTAACCCACAAACCGGTCAGGGGCGACTGGATCGAACTGGCAGTGAGCGATAGCGGCAGCGGTATCGACGCGGAGACGGCACAGAAGATTTTCCAGCCCTTCTTCACCACCAAGGCTCCGGGCAAGGGCACCGGCATGGGCTTATCGGTGATCTACGGCATCATGGAGAACCACGGTGGACACATCCTGCTCGACAGTGAGCCGGGCAAGGGCAGTACCTTCCGTATGCTGTTTGCGCCACTTCAGCAGCAGGCGGGTGTGACGGATGCGAGTGAGCAGGAGAAAGACGCGGTGATACAGGGCGACGGTTCAGAGATTCTGGTAGTCGATGACGAATTGAGTTTGGGCATCTTCATGGAGGAGTTGCTCAAGGCCTATGGCTACCGTGCCACCTCAATGGCCGACAGCAGCGAGGCGCTGGCGCTTTTCCAGAAGGACCCGTCACGCTTCGCTATGTTGATTACGGACCAGACTATGCCGGGGATGACCGGCATGGAATTGATACGGCGCCTGCGGGAGGTACGGCCTGAACTTCCCGTGATTCTCTGTACCGGTTACAGTGACAAGGTTGATGCGCAGGGGGCCGCTGATCTCGATATCCCGTTCTTTGAAAAGCCGGTGGATGATGAAAAGCTGCTCAATACCATTGCCGAGAAGCTGCATCAGGCTGAATGATATCCGCTTCACTGGTTTTTCATCCAATGCGTCAATAACCATATTAACGACAGGCTCTCAGGTAGAAATCATTGAGTAAGCAAACTGAACAGCGGATCGCCGAACTCGAAGCACAGCTCGAGCGGCGCACCCGCGAGTTGCAGAAGGATAGTGACAGACGGATTGCCGCAGAAAAGGCACTGAAGGATAGCGAGGAGAACCTTGCCTATCTGATCGCCTCCAGTCCGGTGGTGATCTATACCTGCCAGCCGTTTGGTGAATTTGCTGCCACCTTTATTAGTGAGAATGTTCGTGAACTGTTCGGTTTTGAACCGGCGCAGTTTTATGCCGATCCTGGCTTCTGGGCCAGCCATATCCACCCGGACGATAAGCCCCGGGTATTTGAAGAGCTGGGAAAGCTGTTCGAACATGACCGCCACAGCCATGAGTATCGCTATTGTCTCAACAGCGGTGACTATATCTGGGTACATGACGAGCTGAAACTCTATCGCGATGCGCAGGGGCAGCCGATAAATATCGTTGGTTCCTGGGCTGATGTGACAGAGCAAAAGAATAATGAGCGGCGACTACGTGAGAGCGAGAAGAAATACCGCAGTGTGCTGGAGACCACCAGCGAGGGCTACTGGCTGATCGACCCGCAGAGCAAGCAGACGCTGGAGGTAAACCAGTCACTGTGCGATATCCTCGGTTACACGGCAGAAGAGATGACGGGCAAAACGCCTATGGACTTTGTCGATGAGACCAACCGGGAGATCTTTATCGAACAGACCGCTCGCATTAGTGAGTCGGATCACCGCAGCTATGAGATCGAACTGTGTCGCAAGAACGGCGTTAACATTCCCTGCCTGCTCCACGCCTCGACGGTACGCGATGAGAAAGGTAAGCCACTCTATGCCGTTGCCATGGTAACGGCCATTGGTGATTTGAAGGTGATTGAGCGGGACCTGCTACAGGCAACAGAGCGGGCAGAGATGGCCAGTGAGGCGAAGTCGGAGTTTCTTGCCAATATGAGCCATGAGATCCGCACGCCGATGAACGCGATCATCAATCTGAGCTATCTGGCACTGCAGACCGACCTTACCCCCAAGCAGCATGACTATATCAGCAAGGTGAAGAGCGCGGGTGAGGGGCTGCTTGGGGTGGTTAACGACATACTCGATGTGGCCAGGGTCGAGTCGGGAAAGCTGGTACTCAGTCCACGTAGTTTCGACCTGCAGCGCCTGCTCACCGAAGTTTACGACATGTTCTCACTGACTGCCGCTGATAAGGGGCTGAAGCTGCGCTTCGACATTTCCGTGCTTAAGTATCCCTACCTGCATGGTGATCCGTTGAGGTTGCGGCAGATTTTGATCAATCTGGTTGGTAATGCGATTAAGTTTACAGAGCGCGGTGAGGTACTGCTGTTAATCGATCAACAACTGGATGGTGAAACGGTGAATACCGAGTTTTCGGTGATCGATAGTGGTATTGGAATTACAGAGGAGCAGCAGCGACGTCTGTCCACCCCGTTTATCCAGGTGGATGGCTCAACCACACGTAAATACGGCGGCACCGGCCTGGGTCTCTCGATCAGCAAGCAACTGGCGGAGATGATGGGGGGAAGCATTGATCTGCTCAGCGAATTCGGC
>JBFFJV010000341.1:0-2970 GCA_041555695.1 Thiohalomonadaceae bacterium
CCGAAGGTAACTGAGGCCATGAGTGATACGACGACGCTTATCGACATTATCCGCCACGGCGAGCCGGAGGGGGGATCAAAGTATCGCGGCCACATCGACGATCCACTCTCCGCGCGTGGCTGGGCGCAGATGCGTGCGGCGGTGGCGGGTCGAGATGGGTGGCAGCAGATCGTCAGCTCCGACCTGAGTCGCTGCGCCGCCTTTGCCGATGAGGTGGCTGCGCGTCTATCCATACCCGTAGAAAAAACGGATCAGTTTCGAGAGGTGGGTTTTGGTGACTGGGAGGGGATGACGGCCAAGGAGATCATGGCTGAGGATGAGGCCGCCCTGTTTGCTTTCTGGCAGGACCCGCTCAACCATACCCCACCTAATGCTGAGCCACTGGCTGACTTTTACCAGCGCATTGAGTGTGCCTGGGAGCACATGGTCGACACACATGCGGGCAAACATATTCTGCTGGTCGGTCACGCCGGAATGATGCGTATCCTGCTGCTCAAGGCACTCGCTATGCCGCTTGAAAGTTTTTACCGTTTTGACCCACGTAACGCCACCATCATTCGCATTCGTGTCGATAGCGGGCGTCATGGTGAGAGATACTCACAGCTGGTGTTCGAAGGGCCTGCGATCTGATGCAACCCTTCTGGCTGGCCCTGCAATTTCTTACCCGTCTACCGACACCACAGTATTCTGAGGTAGCTCCCATCACAGTTGGCCGATCACTACTGTTTTATCCACTGGTCGGGCTGATTATTGGAGCTCTGTTGCTGGCTGGCGCGCAACTGGTCACGATGATCTCCCCATTAATTACAGCATCCCTGGTCATGAGCCTGTGGCTGTTTCTCAGCGGTGCGCTGCATATTGATGGGCTGGCCGATATGGCCGATGCCTGGGTGGGCGGGCAGGGTGATCGCGAACGTACCCTGGCGATCATGAAAGACCCCTATTGCGGGCCGATGGGGGTTACCGTCGTCGTCGCAGTACTGCTGCTCAAGTTCACCGCACTCATTACGTTGGTAGAAGATGCGCCGCTGCTATTATTGCTCGCGCCTACCCTCGGTCGCTCTTTTGCTGTGCTGTTGATGTTAACGACGCCCTATTGCCGCGAGGTGGGTCTGGCCTCCGATATGGTGCGCCATATGCCGCGTTCTGCCCTGTGGGGTCTGCTGGGCGTGGTAGCTGTGGTGGTTTTGTGGTGGCTGCAGTGGAACGGTGGCGTTTTACTTAGCGCTGTACTGGTGCTGTTTTTTGTCTACCGCTGGGCATTACTCAATCGCCTGCAGGGCTTTACCGGTGATGCAGCCGGTGCCCTGATTGAGTTGACGGAAGTGGTGATACTTCTCCTTGGAGCAGGTATCATTTCAATAATAAGCCCTGCGGTATGATGGGGTAGATAAGTCACTGTAGTGGGGTAAGGGAATGGGGTCGAAGGTGAGGGAGCAGGTTTCAGGTGAGGAGGCGTGGCGACTTTTCCTACGTCAGCCGGTTCCTACCTATATTGTTAACCTGAAGCCGGTGTTAATGGGTCTGCGTGCGCTGGAATTTGCCAGCCTGATAGGGCTTGATGAGCATCTGATAAAATATCCCGAACTGGCCAGGAACTTTCTGCGCAAGATGAAGGTACTTGCCGCTAATCCAGCCGCACTGGCACTTGCCGAGGTGTCAGATGAGCAGGAATTTATCGACCATTTCCCCGACTTTTTCAGTGATGAGAGTATTCGTGCGTTGCGCTCATCGCTGCTGCAAATTGCCGATGGCAGTGATGAACTGGAAGAGAATGTCCCGATCATAACCCGTAGCGGGCGCAAGCTTGTGGTGCAGTTTTATATGCGCCCTGTATATGACGGTGATTTAAGCCAGGTTATCTGCAATTTTATTGAAATTTCTCACTGGAAGCGCGCCGAAGAGGCGCTGAGTCGTGAGAAGCAAACCCTTAATGGTAGCCCTGTTTTTAGCTTCCGCTGGCGTAATGCGGAGGGCTGGCCGGTGGAGAGCGTCTCTCCCAATATTGTACAGTTGGGTTACACCCCGGATGACCTGCTCAGTGGGCGTGTTCCCTTTGCAGGGTTAGTGCATGAGGATGATTTGCCGCGGGTCGGTGAAGAGGTAATGCAATACAGTGCCACGGGTCAGACGGGCTTTGAACAGGATTATCGTATCTATACCGCCAGTGGTGAGGTGCGCTGGATCTATGATTACACCTCCATTGTGCGAGATGCCAATGGCGAGATCACACACTACGACGGCTTTCTTCTCGATATTACCGCACGTAAGCAGGCAGAGCAGGCATTGCGTGCCAGTGAGCAGCGCTATCAGGAGATGTTCGAATCCAACCCGGTTTCTATCTGGCTGGAAGATCTCAGTGAAGTTGTTCCGGTTTATGATGCTCTGCGCAAGCAGGGTGTCAACGATTTTTATGAGTACTTTAAGCAATATCCGGAGTTAATTCTAAAACTGGCCGGGTTGACGCGTGTACTGGATATCAATGCGGCGACGCTGGAGATGTTTGAGGCCGATTCAAAGTCTCAACTACTGGGTTCGCTGGACAAGGTTTTCTGTGCTGAATCACTTGAGGGCTCCATCGCTCTCCATGCCGCGATGGCGGAGGGCCGGTCAGTTGTTGAGGTGGAGACGGTTAACCAGACCCTGACCGGCAGGCAGCTTAATATACTAATTAAAATCAGCGTGCCTGCTGACGCGGATTACAGCAACTTACTCGTTACACTGGTGGATATTACGGCCCGGAAGCAGGCCGAGGAGCGGTTATCGACATCCGAGCAGGAGTTGGAGGGGATCTATAATCAGCTGCTCGATACTTACTACCGCACCGATACCGAGGGTTATCTGGTACGTCTGTCGCCGTCGGTGTACGAGCTGCTCGGATATACGGCGAATGAAACCCTGGGCACGAAAGTCACCGACTATTATGCCGATGAGAAGGCGCGCAATGTCCTTCTGAAAAGGCTGCAGGAC
>JBFFJV010000342.1:0-2970 GCA_041555695.1 Thiohalomonadaceae bacterium
ACAGGGGGCCCAGGGGATTGCTGCTATTCGTGCTCTATGGGGCGGTGCAGAAGAGATAGACAAAGGGGAGCATTAGCATTGCAGTGCTTGCACAGATTTCCTGCGTAGTGTCTGTGCTTAAGATACACCGGGGATTGGTAGGGAACGGCGATATTATCTGTTTGCAGCGCTTCTCGTCTGGAAGAGCTCGTGGGCCTGGCATTTCGTCACAGCGAAAAAAATTATCAGCTGAGATTCCCTTTTACCATTTAATAGTGATTATTCTCTTCATCCAGTGGACGGTGTGGTTCTCCGGAAATACGGTGGCCCTCATCGGCCCATTCTCCCAGATCAATAAGACGGCAGCGCTCACTACAGAACGGACGCCATCGACTCTGTTCCGACCACTCGACGGGTTTCTGACAGGTGGGGCACTGGACTACCTTGGGCTTTTTCATAGGCTGCAACAGGTGATTTGAAATGAGACCGCCTGATTAGCAATTTGCGGCCGCCCGCTGCCTGACTGCAGGAAACGGATGTTAAAACGGTGACGGCTACCGCTAATCTCAGCGTAGTAGGGCGAATCGGCCTGAAGGGATACGCGTAAAAGTTGAAATGTTTGATTGCTATCCAGGCTCTGCTGATAACTGCCATCCTCGCTATGCACTGCAACCGGATCAGCACTGTTGCGAATCATTTTAAGTAGCAGCTCGATCGCCTGACGGATCGGATCGAGTTGCGCGAACCACTTTTTCTGATCAGTTTGACGCAGTGACCAGGGTTGTTCGAGCCAGCGGTGGTAGGCAGGCAGGTCGAAATCACAGGTGCCACCGGGAATGGTGCTGCGCTGGCGCACCGCATTGAGAAACTCATCCTCACGCAGTTTGTGGCCTGGTTGATTTTTCATTGCGAAGAGGTTTTCGAGCAGATGTTCCATTGCCTTAAGGATCGTGGTGAGCCGGCTGCTGTCGACCTGTGGATTGGCCATTAGGCTATTCAGGGTAGTGGTCGAGCGTTCCAGCTCCTTGATGAGCTCGTTTTTCAGGTCACCACGCGAGAATATATCGAGAATGTCGATGAGGGTGGTGACGAATATGCGGCTATCCCAGCTGCTCTGTCCCTTCATGTAGTGAACGGCGAGGCAAAACAGGTGCTCCAGTCGCAGCATGGTACGAATGCGCTCGTTGAGCGGGTGCTCGTAAATGATTTGTTCCGGTGATGGCATGCCGTAGTCGTACTTAGTTGCTGGTGGTATAACTATTATAGGCTTTTTGGCGGCAGTGGGTGATCAGTTGTTGGTGCCAAGTGCAAGGTAACGCTGATGCAGTCGCACGACCTGATTGCGCAGGCTATCGAGTGAGCCACTGTTGTCGATAATATCATCGGCGGCAGCGATGCGCCCATCGCGCTGAATCTGACTGGCAATAATGCGATCTATGGTATGGTTTGAACTGCCATCACGTTTCCCGGCTCTCTCTTTTTGAAGTGTTTCGCTGCAGTCGACCACCAGCACTCTGTCCAGCTGGTGTTGCCACCCTTTTTCCAGTAGTAGCGGGATAGCGAGAATCACATAAGTGCTGTTGAGAAGACTGATTTGCCGCTGCATTTCCTGGCGAATTAACGGGTGAAGCAGCGCCTCAAGTTGCTCGCGCTTGTGCTTGTCGTTAAACACAATCTCACGCATGCGTGGGCGGTCAAGTGTGCCATCTGGCTGAATGACCTGGCTTCCGAAGAGGGTGACGATCTGCTGCAGGGCCTCGCTGCCAGCCTGGACAAGGTCACGGGCGATCTCATCGCTGTCAATGATGGGTACGCCTAACTCTCGAAAGATTGCGCAGACGCTGCTCTTCCCGCTCCCGATACCGCCGGTTAGGCCGATGCGTAACACGGGCAGTGCCTAGGGCTGAACCATGTAACGCCAGTAGCCACTGATGATGGTATCGCCCCAGAGCATGGCGATCCAGCCGGCGGCAGCCAGATAGGGACCGAAGGGAATGGGAAGCTGGCGGTCACGGCCAAGAAACAGTATCAGGCTGATCCCGACCACGGCACCGACCAGTGAGGAGAGCAGGATCACCATTGGTAAGGCTTGCCAGCCGAACCATGCACCGAACAGGGCGAGTAGTTTAAAGTCGCCATAGCCCATCCCTTCCTTGCCGGTGATAAGCTTGAATAGTTGGTAGACGGACCAGAGTGAGAGATACCCTGCTACCGCACCGATGATACTCGACTGCATATCGGTGAAGACGTTGAAGATACTCAGTAGCAGTCCTAACCACAGCAGTGGCAAAGTAATGTCATCGGGCAGCAGTTGGTGGTCGAAATCGATAAAGGTCAGGGTAACCAGCGCCCAGCTCAGCAGCAGGCCAAAGGCGAGCGGCCAACCGAACCCCAATTGCCAGGCAACCACTCCACTAATGATGCCGGTGAGTAGTTCTATAGTGGGGTAGCGTGGCGAAATTTTAGACGCACAATGTTTACAACGTCCCTGTTGCAGCAAAAAGCTGATAACCGGGATATTTTCCAATACCCCGATTCTATGTCCACACTTGGGGCATCGTGAGGCCGGTGTAGCCAGATTGAACGGTTCGTGGCGTTCAACATTCTGTTCCATCAGTTCCTGGCACTGCTGCCGCCAGGAGCGCTGCATCATTACCGGCAGTCGGTAGATGACGACATTGAGAAAGCTGCCAATGAACAGACCGAACAGGCCACAAAATACAATAAGGAGGCCCTGTTCACTCTGTAACAGGTGGGTCATATTTTCTAACATTCAGATTAAGTTTCAGGTTAACTATCAGCCTTAATTGATGGCAGAACCCATCTTGAATATCGGCAGGTACATCGCGATTACCAGTCCGCCGACGAGCACACCAAGTACTGCCATGATCATCGGTTCTAGCAGGCTGGTCAGGGCATCAACAGCATCATCGACCTCCTGCTCATAGAAATCAGCAACCTTTCCCAGCATGGTATCGAGTGAGCCGGCCT
>JBFFJV010000343.1:0-2966 GCA_041555695.1 Thiohalomonadaceae bacterium
GGCCAACGAGTGGCGGCGCGCAGAGTACTCCCCCTGGGCCATGGAAAAGTACATCGCCACGGTGGCAGACATGGTGGAGATGACGCCTCCCGAAGTGCTTTATCACCGCCTTACCGGCACGGCGGAGGAGGCGATCCTGCTGGCCCCCGAGTGGTGTAACTGGAAGTGGCGGGTACTTAATGGCATTGAACGGGAGCTGGCCCGGCGCGGCAGCCGGCAGGGGTGCCGTAGCAGCGAAGGCCGCTGTCTTTAATGGGGATTGATGGGGGAATCATGGGAAATAAGGTTGAACTGGTCTGCCCGGCGGGGAGCTTTCCTGCGTTGCGCCAGGCGGTCGATAATGGCGCCGATGCGGTCTATATGGGGTTTCGTGATGCTACCAATGCGCGTAATTTTCCGGGCCTCAATTTTGATGAGCGCACCGCCCGCCAGGGCATCGAGTATGCGCACCAGCGTGGCTGCAAGGTGCTGCTGGCGCTCAATACCTACCCACAGCCACAGAGCTGGCCGGTCTGGACCGCGGCGGTGGATAAGGCTGCGGCGCTGGGTGTCGATGCGCTGATCCTCGCCGACCCCGGACTGATGGCCTATGCCGCGCGTAGCCACCCCGAGCTGCGACTCCACCTCTCGGTGCAGGGCTCCGCTACCAGTGGTGAGGCGATCGCCTTCTACCGCGAGCGCTTTAATATCCAGCGGGTGGTGCTGCCGCGGGTTCTCTCCCTGTCACAGGTCAAACGGGTCATCGCTAACACCGATGTCGAGGTGGAGACCTTTGCCTTCGGCTCGCTCTGCGTGATGGTGGAGGGGCGCTGCTACCTCTCCTCTTATGCCACCGGTGAGTCGCCCAATACCTGCGGCGCCTGTTCACCGGCGAAGTCGGTACGCTGGGAGGAGACCCCTCAGGGGCGCAATGTGCGCCTCAATGGTGTGCTTATTGATACCTATAAGGGTGATGACAGTGCCGGTTATCCGGTGCTCTGCAAGGGGCGCTTTCTGGTCAATGGTAAGCTGGGATACGCGCTGGAGGAGCCAACCAGCCTCAGCGTGCTCGATATTCTGCCGCAGCTAATCGAGGCGGGTGTTGCGGCGATTAAGGTGGAGGGGCGCCAGCGCAGTCCCGCTTATGTCGGTCAGGTCACGAAGGTATTACGCCAGGCGCTCGATGCGGCGCAGGCCAACCCCGCAGGCTATACACCGCGTAGCGACTGGGTGGCGCAACTTGATAAGGTGGCCGAGGGCAGCACACATACTCTCGGGGCGCTGGAGAGGAACTGGCAATGAAGCTCTCCCTCGGTCCCATCCTCTATTTCTGGCCACGCGAACAGGTCATCGATTTTTATAAACAGGTGGCCCGCTGGCCGGTGGATATCGTCTATCTCGGTGAGGTCGTCTGCTCCAAGCGGCGCGCCCTGAAGCTTGAAGACTGGCTTACTATCGCGGAGGAGTTGAGCGCCGCCGGTAAAGAGGTGGTGCTCTCCACCCTGGTGCTGGTGGAGGCCGAGTCGGAACTGCTGGCGATGCGGCGCATCGTGGAGAACGGCAACTACCTGGTCGAGGCCAACGATATGGCCGCCGTGCAGATGTCCGCCGACAAAGTCGCCTTTGTCGCCGGCCCCCACCTGAATCTCTACAACTGCGAAAGTTTGTCGCTGATGTATCAATCCGGCGCCAAACGCTGGGTGATGCCGGTAGAGCTGTCGCGTGACACCCTGCAGGTACTGCACGATGGCTGTCCCTCAGAGCTGGAGACCGAAGTTTTCGCCTATGGACGACTGCCGCTGGCCTTTTCCGCGCGGTGCTTTACCGCCCGTCATTTCGGCCTGCCCAAGGATGATTGCCAGTTGCGTTGCGGCGACTACCCCGAGGGGCTGGTGATGCGCTCCCAGGAGGAGCAGGAGTTTCTTACCATTAACGGCGTGCAGACCCAGTCGGCCACCACCGCCTGCCTGCTCGATGCCCTGCCAGAGATGATGGCGATGGGCGTTGATGTGCTGCGTCTCTCTCCACAGCCCCACCATATGGGGGAGATCGTTGAGGTCTTTTACGAGGTACGCGATGGCCAGTTGAGTGTCGAAGAGGGGCTGGAGAGTCTCAAAACATTCGCCAGCGGTGAACTGAGCAACGGTTTCTGGTATGGCCAGCCGGGCATGGCGTGGCACACTACTGAGGGCGGGTAATTTCGCGGGAAATCATCAGGGAGGATAAAACTTCACCACCGCAGCGTTGAATGGCGCTGTGCAGTTTGAGATAGTCATCTTCATCCGGTGACAAAACGTCACCACATAAACAGGGATAATTCGCATGAAGACGATGAAGGCGCTGGTGAAAAAGTACCCCAAAGAGGGGATCTGGCTGGAGGATGTGCCGCTGCCCGGGGTGGGCAACAACGATGTGCTGATCAAGATCCAGAAGACGGCGATCTGCGGCACCGACATCCACATCTATAACTGGGACGAGTGGTCACAAAAGACCATCCCCGTACCGATGACCGTGGGCCACGAGTTCGCCGGTACCATCGTCGACATGGGGGCCAACGTCACCGGCCTCAATATCGGTGATGTGGTTTCCGGCGAGGGGCACATCGTCTGCGAGCGCTGCCGCAACTGCCTGGCCGGGCGTCGCCACCTCTGCCCCAACACCATCGGCGTTGGCGTCAACCGCACCGGCTGCTTTGCTGAGTATTTATCGATTCCGGCGAAGAACGTCTACCGTCCCAACATCACCATCCCACCCGAGGTGCTCGCCTGCTTCGACCCCTACGGTAACGCAGTGCACACCGCCCTCTCCTTCAACATGGTGGGCGAGGATGTCCTCATCACCGGTGCCGGCCCCATCGGCATCATGGCGGCAATGATCGCCGACCACGCCGGGGCACGTAATATCGTCATCACCGACATCAACGACTACCGCCTCAAGCTGGCGAAGGAGCTGACGCCAAGGGTGATCCCCCACAATGTCGCCACCGA
>JBFFJV010000344.1:0-2954 GCA_041555695.1 Thiohalomonadaceae bacterium
CAAACGGCCATTGCGGAATAATTACCTTACTGGCACAGAGAAGTGATTCTCTCCTCAGATGAGGTAGCCAACAGATTTACGCCACCTGTGTAGCAGATATATCCCTCTTGTGCGCGATGCCCTCATCGCGCTTTTTTTGCCTGCTACTTACCGAGCCGTTGCTCCATCTCCACCACCACCTGAGTCATATGTAAGACACTATCGGGAGTCAGCGAAATCGACTCGATGCCGTGTTCCACCAGCCACTCGGTGATCTCGGGAAAGTCGGACGGGGCCTGACCGCAGATCCCGACATATTTATGGTGACGGTGGCAGGCCTCTATGGCGATCTCCATCAGCTTTAACACCGCCGGGTTGCGCTCGTCCATACCGGTGACCAGTCCCGAGTCGCGATCCACGCCAAGGGTCAGTTGGGTAAGGTCGTTGGAGCCGATGGAGAAACCGTCGAAGTGCTGAAGAAAATCATCGGCCAGCAGGGCGTTGGCGGGGATCTCGCACATTATGTAGACCTTGAGATTATGCACCCCACGCTTGAGCCCGTTCTTCTCCATGATCTCCAGCACCCGCAGCCCCTCATCGACACTGCGTACAAAGGGCACCATCAGGGCAACGTTATCCAGCCCCATCTGCTCACGTACCATCTTCATCGCCTCGCACTCCAGCGAGAAGGACTCGGCGAAATCCAGTGACGGGTAGCGGTAGGCCCCGCGAAAACCGATCATCGGGTTCTCTTCCTTTGGCTCGAAACGCTCGCCGCCTACCAGCTGTGCATACTCGTTCGATTTAAAGTCGGAAAGACGGACGATCACCGGGCGCGGATAGAAGGCGGCGGCGATGGTGCCGACCCCCTCGGCCAGGCGCTCGACAAAGAACTCTTTCGGTGAGGGATAACCGGCGGTGATTTTTTCGATCTTCAGCTGCGTCTCCTCATCCAGTGAATCGAATTCGATGAGGGCGCGCGGGTGTATCTTAATCGCGTTGTTAATGATGAATTCCAGACGTGCCAGACCGACCCCATCGGAGGGCAGACGTGACACCTCGAAGGCCTGTTCTGGGTTGCCAAGGTTGAGCATGATCTTGGTCTGTGGTTTTTGCAGTTTGCCAAGGTCGATACGTTCGATCTCAAACTCCTGTATCCCCTCGTAAACATAACCCGAATCGCCCTCGGCGCAGGAGACGGTGACCCACTGCCCGGTCTGGATCGTCTGTGTGGTATCGCCGGTTCCGACTACTGCCGGAATACCCAGCTCGCGGGCGATGATCGCCGCATGACAGGTGCGTCCACCACGATTGGTCACAATGGCAGAGGCGATCTTCATCACCGGCTCCCAGTCCGGGTCGGTGATGTCGGTGATCAGTACCTCACCCGGTTTCAGCTCATTCATGTGCGAGGCCTCAAGGATCACCCGCGCCTGACCGGTGGCAATCTTCTGCCCCACACTCTTGCCCTCGGTGAGTACTGCGCCGCGTGACTTTAGGTGGTAGATCTCCTGAATGTTCACATCATCGGCGGAGCGTACCGTCTCCGGTCGCGCCTGCACAATATAAAGTACGCCGGTGTCCCCATCCTTGGCCCACTCGATATCCATCGGGCGACCATAATGGTTCTCGATGCTGGCGGCGTAGCGGGCCAGCTGTAATACATCCTCATCGTCGATGGCGAACTGACGCCGCTCCTCCAGCCGCACCCGTACGTTGACGGTAGACATCCCAGCCATCGGATCGGTGGTGTAGATCATCTTCAGCGCCTTATCGCCCAACTGACGCTTGAGGATCGGTCTTTTGCCCTCGGCCAGCGTCGGTTTGAAGACATAGAACTCATCCGGATTGACCGCCCCCTGCACTACGTTTTCGCCCAGACCGTAGGCCGCGGTGATGAAGACCACATCGCGAAAGCCGGTCTCGGTGTCGATGGAGAACATCACCCCGGAGGCGGCGCGGTCCGCCCGCACCATCTTCTGCACACCAATGGAGAGCGCCACATCCATATGGGTAAAGCCCTGGTCAACACGATAGGAGATGGCGCGGTCGGTAAATAACGAGGCGAACACCTGCTTACAGGTGGCGAGCAGGTTGGTGGTGCCGCGGATATTGAGATAGGTCTCCTGCTGTCCCGCAAAAGAGGCGGTAGGCAGGTCTTCGGCGGTGGCCGAGGAGCGCACCGCCACATCGGTATTTTCGCCGTACTCCGCCTCCAGCTCCTTATAGGCCTCACGAATATCGACAGCCAGTTCATCGGGCATCTCGCCGTGCATGATCCACTGGCGGATCTTTGCCCCGGAGATCTGCAAGGCATCGACATTGCGGGTATCAAGCTGCTCCAGCTCGGCGGCGATCTTTTTGTGCAGATTATTGTGTTCGATATAAAGGCGAAAACCCTCGGCGGTAGTGGCAAAGCCGTTGGGCACCTTGATCCCCTCACTCCCCAGAGCGCGGTACATCTCCCCCAGCGAGGCGTTCTTGCCGCCGACTACCGCCACATCACCAATACCCAACTCCGAGAAACGCTTCACCCACTGCATTACAAACCATCCTTATCATGATGAAAGATTATCCGTTGAGTGTATTGCATACAGGAGCCGATGCAAGCGCGCGATTCGCGGCCTTACAGGGTATTATCCAGTCATCGAACAGCAAAAGAGTTGAGGAACAACAATGGTATTCGACAGTCCACAAACACAGCGTCTCACACTCTCCCGACAGGACCCCAACCACCTGTTGTCCAGCTATTCCCGACACGCCATTGAGCTTGACGGTGCCGAGTGGCCCTCGGTGGAGCACTACTATCAGGCGATGAAGTTTGAGGATGCCGGGTACCGTGAGCAGATCAGGCATGCACCGCATCCTGCAGAGGCGGCAAAGCTGGGCAAGAGTAAAAAGCACGGCAGACGCAAAGAGTGGGACAGCCTGCGCGCTACCTACATGACCCGTGGTCTCTACACCAAATGCCGCAC
>JBFFJV010000345.1:0-2909 GCA_041555695.1 Thiohalomonadaceae bacterium
ATTGTAGCCACGTAAGGGCAATAAGAACAAATCCCTGCTGGGCGCAGGGATGTATTTCTCTTATTTGGTCAGTGACATAAACAGCTTGGGCAGCTTCTCCGGCAGCCGCTCGACCTTGTCGATAACGGTGTACTGCTTGCCGAAGATGTCCTGCACGTACTCGTCCGCATGTGGATCGAGGTTGATACAGTAGGTGTAGATCCCCTCCTGATCGAGTTCACTAACCGCCTTGGCCGCATCCTGGATCAGCAGCTGCGGGTCGCCCACGTCGATATCCGAAGGCTCACCATCAGTCAGTACCAGCAGCAGCTTCTTGTCGGCCTGGCGGGCTCCAAGGTAGTGGGCGGCATGGCGTAAGGCCCCGCCCATACGGGTGGAGTAGCCCGCCTCCATCGCCGCAATGCGCGCCTTGACCCCATCGTCCCAATGCTCAGAGAAACCCTTGAGGTGCTGGTAATGCACCTCGTGGCGTGAATTGGAGGAGAAACCGGCAATGGCGAAATCATCCCCCAGCCCCTCGATAGCCATACCCAGCAAGGATACCGCCTCCTGCGACAGCTCCAGGATCGACTGATCACAGCCGTCGGGAATATCGGCCAGCGAGGCGGAGAGATCCAGCAGCAGCAGTACTGCGATATCACGGCCGTCGTTCTTGTGGCTCATGTTGATGCGCGGGTCGGGCTGCGAGCCGGCCTTAAAATCGATAATTGAGCGGATCGCCACATCGAGATCAAGCTCACTCCCCTCCTCCTGATAGCGCACGCGCACCATCTGCTGTGGCTTGAGCAGGTCGAGGATGCGTTTGAGCTGCTTGGCCAGCGCATCGTGCTTGGCCAGCAGGTGGTCGATCTTGCCTGCATCCCCTGAAGGGTGCAGCGTCTCGTAGAGGCTGACCCAGTCGGGACGGTAGGTCTTGGTGTTGTAGTCCCACTCCTTGTAGTGGCGTGGCGGCAGACCCTCCTGCTCCTCATCGGAGACCTGGCGCTTGGCCTTCTCCTCGAACATCTCCTCCTCGTCGCCCTCTTCGATAAAGCGCCACATGTGGCGGTTATCGTCGCGGTAGTCGACCTCAGTATCGGTGAAGTAGATCTTCGGCGACTGATCCATCTGGGTACGGGTACGGGCGATATAGGAGATGGCAATACTCGCCATCTTTCTGGTGGAGTGCTCACCGCTCTCCATCAGCTCGTTAAAGCGACCGAGGAACTCCAGCAGGTCGGCATTCTCATAGCCGTGATCGGGATTCAATGCCGCATAGGAGAACATCGCCAGACGGTGGCGGATGCACGACTCCTTCTCATTGTCACAGGCGTGCTCCTCGGGGCGCGGGTGCAGTGTTAGCAACAACGAACGCATGCCGGGGTATTTGTCCATCAGCATCAGGTCGATACGCGCATCTTCAAAATGCTCGATCGCCTCGCGCTGGAACGGGCTGTAGTTATCGGCGACCTGCGGTTCGGTCCACTTGCGGTGACCGGCGATATGAGCCAGCAGCACACGGTAGCGGTTAATGCCGCTAATGCCGTCGCGATCATCGTAGACATCGGGGACGCGGATGCCATAACCGTCATAGTAGGGACGCGGTTTGCGCAGCTCATCGAAGGCCGATGAGTAGGGCACCAGGTGCTCCGAGTCATCCCACAGGCAGCGCAGGTAAAGGTCAAGACTGCGCTCACTGTCCATAAACAGGGTGCCGTGACGCTCACGCTGCATCACCGCCCTGGAGTCGGCTGACTGCAGGGTGAAGTAATCCTTCTGCCGTTCCGGGTGATCGCTGTAATTGCGAATACCGTACTCCACCCAGTTGCGCACCCCCTCGCAGCTCAGGGCATTAAACAGGGTCGGCACCTGATTGAGAAACTCGGGCAGGCCGGGGCTGGGCATGGTCTGCTGGAAACCGTGGATCGAACCGGTGGTGCGCTCCATAAAATCGAACACCAACTCGATGTAGCCCTGCAGCAGCTCCAGGCTGCCAAGACGGCGTGAAGCCTCGCCAATGGTCTGCAGGAAAGGCGGAATCGACACCCCATTCGGGGTGCGCGAGATCTTCCACACCGCCTGTGAGACGATGCTCAGTGCCTCCTCACCCAGACGATGGGCGATCTCCGGCATCTCCTCCAGATAGCTCAGCACCGGGCCGACGCCACGACCAATCATACAGACCAGCGAGGCCCCATCCAGATAGTCCTTTACCCCCTGGGGCGAAAGCAGCTGCTCCGCCTCATCCATACACTGGGGAAAGAACTCATCGAGATCCTTAAAGCCGCAATTCAACTGATCGCGGTAGCCCTGCAGGGCTGCGTCATCGAGACTCACGTCATCACCTCCAACGGTGTGTCTAGCAGTGACCGGTGATTAAGCGAAAATAGCGTCGATAGCGTGATCGAGGGTGCCGCGAATATCGGCATCGTCGGTGATCGGGCGCACCAGCGCCATGCGACAGGCCTTGGTCGGCGCGATCCCCTGATTCATCAGGTTGGCCGCGTAGACCAGCAGACGGGTAGAGATCCCCTCATCCAGACCGTGGCCCTTGAGGTTACGCGCGGTCTCGCCTATCTTCACCAGCTTCATCGCGCGCTCTTCATCGATACCGGCCTCTTTGGCAACGATACCCGCCTCCACGCTGGCAGGGACGTAGTCAAAATCGAGACCGACAAAACGCTGCTTGGTCGACTGCTTGAGGTCCTTCATCAGTGACTGATAGCCGGGGTTATAGGAGATCACCAGCTGGAAGTCGGGATGCGCCTCAATCAGCTCGCCCTTCTTATCCAGCGGCAGGGTGCGACGGTGATCGGTCAGCGGGTGAATCACCACGGTAGTATCCTGGCGCGCCTCCACCACCTCATCAAGGTAGCAGATGGCACCCATACGCGCCGCAGTGGTCAGCGGACCATCCAGCCAGCGGGTGC
>JBFFJV010000346.1:0-2900 GCA_041555695.1 Thiohalomonadaceae bacterium
GGCGCTGAGGTGGGCGTTGTAGTTACCGACCGCACCGTTGATCTTGCCCAGCAGCGGCACCGCGACTAGCTGCTCGCGCTGGCGCATCAGGCGGTAGGCAACGTTGGCAAATTCCTTGCCCACGGTGGTGGGGGAGGCGGGCTGACCGTGGGTACGTGAGAGCATCGGCTGTTCGGCGTACTCGTGGGCCTTGGCGCGCACCGCCTCAATGATCTCATCGACGGCGGGTAGAATGACGCCGGTACGCGCCTCGTTGAGCATCAGCGCATGGGAGAGGTTGTTGATATCCTCTGAGGTGCAGGCGAAGTGGATGAACTCGGTCACCGCCAGCAGCTCGGCGTTGCCCTCGATCTTCTCCTTCAGGAAGTACTCCACCGCCTTTACATCATGGTTGGTGGTGCGTTCGATGTTCTTAACGCGCTGTGCATCTTCCTCGGAGAACTTGTCGACGATGTCGTTGAGCAGGTTGGTGGCGTGATCGGAGAAGGCAGGGACCTCGGCAATCTCGGCAGTGGCCGCCAGCTTCTGCAACCAGCGCACCTCAACCAGTACACGGTGGCGGATCAGGCCGTACTCGCTAAAGATCGGGCGCAGTGATTCGGTCTTGGAGCCATAGCGGCCGTCGATGGGGGAGATGGCGGTAAGTGCGGTCAGATCCATAGTTCTATCCAGGTCGGTTGTCTGAAGAATCGCGCGATCATACACCAATTGAAGTATTAATTGCGGTCATGCGAAGAACAACGGGGTAAAAACAGGGATGCCCAGTGGTGGGCTATGACGGAGAGATAAAGTGTTTGATTGATATCACGATGAGTAGCAACTCCCTATGGCCACTTTGTGAAGATGGGTATTCCAGACCTTGCTATGGATTATTGTACTGCTAATTGTAAGGGATTATGGTAGCCGTACAGGTGCGGGTTTACGCCGGATGTTTACTGTAGAGGTGATAAAAAAAGGGCGCTTGATGCGCCCAATTGCTACTTTGCTAGGAGAACGTACTACATAGAGAGTAGTACAGATTCCATTCTCTGCTCACCTCCTTGTGAGTGTCCCTGTAACGCTCCCGCTTATTGCCTAAAACTTGTAGACAATGCCCAGAGCGAGGGCGGTGCCATCACCAGCAAGCTTGCCTTTTTTGGCCAGACCACCGTCTGAGCCGTCGGCATAGAGGGCATAAACCGTCGCACTCTTATCCAGCTTGTAATCAACACCCGCGGCCATCATCACTTCATCGTCCTGACCGCTAACATCTTCATCACGCATGCCATAGGCTGCCTTCAGCTTAACGGTGTCAGAGACTTTGTATTGAACGCTGGCGTAGGTTTCTGCCTGATCTTTAACTGTGCTGCCATCGTAAGCGAGGATCTCGTGAACCAGGCCTAGATCCACGCCTGCAATCTTGTAACCAACACCGAATTTGGTGGCGCTTTGCAGATCACCGGCAACTGTGTCGGCATAGCTCTCAACAGAACCGGACAGGTAGACAGGGCCTTCGCTGTAGTTAACCATTACGCTGGTGGCGCTGCCGTTGTTCTCACCGTTAACGCTGTCGTCGCCTGCGTAGTAGGCAGCAGCAATACCAACAGGACCGAAGTTGTTGAGGTAGGCGAGGACATTACCCAGGCGGTTATCAACCTGAATGATGTTGTTGTAATCGGCGTAGGTATCACCGAAGGGGTCGAGTTTGCTGGTAGACATCTTGTGGGGAGTATCATGGCGGCCAACACGAACCTCACCGAAACCACCCTTAAGACCGACATAGATGTTACGGGCCTTGAAGATGTAGCTGTCAGTGTCGGTGAAGGTTGCCGGGCCAATGGTCTGAGCGTCAGTCTCTGAGTAGGAGCCGCTTACTGCATCCATTTCAAACTCTACCTTGGCGCTGATCGTCATGCCGTTGCTCAGCTCCTTGCTGCCTTTTACACCTACGCGAGAGGCGTGGCTGCTGATAGCGGTGGCGCTGGTATCGCTGGTGCCGGTGTCAGAAGAGACCGAGGCGACAGAGGTGTGGATCTTGCCGTATACGGTGGCTTCAGCGTGTACGCTGGCAGAGGCGGCCAGGGCGGCGGTGATTGCTGCAGCAATCAGGGTATTCTTGTGTTGCATTGTTTACTCCTGGTTGAAATAAGGGGGTATCTAAAAAACGCGGCCAGTATTGCGTTGTTTTGTTACAACGCACTGACAGAAAGATGACGTTCTAGTGAACGTTTTATGACGGTTTGTCTTTATCAGGGGTGGGGACTCCCCCTTCAATTTGCGCTAGACTGCGCTGCTTTGAAAATCAATCAATGTGGAATAACAATGAGCGCATCACACGACACCATTCGAGCCATTCTGTGGGAGGACGACAAACTCAAGCTGCTGGATCAGCGTCTGCTGCCGTCGCAGGAGGTTTATATCGAGTATGAGGACTCCGATGCGGTGGCCCAGGCGATCACCGATATGGTGGTTCGCGGTGCGCCGGCCATCGGTGTGACGGCCGCTTACGGGGTGGTGCTGGCGGTGCGAAATCGTATCGCCGAGGGTTCTAAGGATATCGTCTCGCTGCTGGAGCGTGACTTTACCCACCTGGCCGATGCCCGTCCCACGGCGGTGAATCTGGCCTGGGCGCTGGAGCGCATGGGTAAGGTGATGTTTGCCCTGCCTGAGGAGGCCGATGTAGTCGCCGAGATGCTGGCCGAGGCCAGGGCGATCCACGAGGAGGACATCGCAGCCAATAAGACCATGGGCGAGCTGGGGGCGGCGCTGATCGAGGAGGAGGGCTACGGCATCCTCACCCACTGTAATACCGGATCACTGGCCACCGGTGGTTATGGCACCGCACTGGGGGTACTGCGTACCGCCTTTGCCCAGCACAAGATTAGCCGTGTCTATGCCGATGAGACCCGCCCCTGGCTGCA
>JBFFJV010000347.1:0-2886 GCA_041555695.1 Thiohalomonadaceae bacterium
CAAGCTGGATGAGCGGGCCAGAAAGCTGGAACAGCAGACCGCTATTGAATTCACCTCCCTGCTGGGAAGCCTGCGTAAGTTCAACCGCTCACTGTTTTAATATTCTGCTTTAACTATTCTGCCAGTAGCGCCTCAGCAGCAGAGTCACCAGCAGGGCAAAAGCGATGATCGCCAGCGTGGTCAACGGTAAGTTAAGCCATTCAGGCAGCAACAACAACACCAGACCCAGGCCCAACATCATCAAGCCGGAAAGCAACTTCAACAGCCGTCCTCCCAGAGCCTGCAGTTTACCCTGCGCCACTCCTAGCGCAAACAGCACGACGATCAGTGCCAGTGGTGTCACATACACCAGGTTATAGAGCAACAGATAGAGATAGTAGTGAGTCGTGGGGAGCGCCTCCAATGTCAGGATTCGGGTATAGACCATCGGCAAACCCGAGGTACAGAGCAGCTCGTAACTGTTAGCCATAAGTGCCAGCACGATGGTGGCCAACAACAGCCCACCTGTCCTCTCCATTTTCAGCAGCCCACGCATGCGCCGGAACAGCCCCGGTTTATGCCCCTCGGAGATAGAAAGTGAGAGACCGTGGCCCGGCAGTAACGCATCCTTAATATTAATACTGGCAACCAGCAGCGCCACTAACGCGGCAACAATCGTGACCGGGCGCATCACCCCCATCAATAAAAACAGGTTGAGCCAGGCGCTCATGAAGAGAAAATAGAGTAGCCCGGAGAAAAAGACAAAAACACCGCCGACCAGTAACATCCGCCTGCGCTCGCGAGCGTGGGTTAACATACCGAGCAAAAACAGCAATACGAAAAAGGCACAGGGGTTAAAGGCATCGAGAGCGGCGATCATCACGGTGAGGCTGAACATCCCCACCTCGTTACGCTGGATACCACCCGGCAGCAATGTTGCCGGCTGAGGCCCTTGCATCGGCCTGCCTGCCAGCAACGCCGCACGGCACGCCTCTAATCCGCTAAACAGGTCGCTACCTCCCAGCTCGGCATTAAAACCTGTCTGCATCCCGCCACAATAAAAGAAGGCCGGTACTGAGCGCGCCTCAGCCCCCATAGAAGCCGCCATCTGTCGATAATGCTCTCTGTTGATGCGGTTGGCACTCACCTCCATCGACTCCAGCTCCAGCCAGGGGTTGCGAGCCGCATACTCCTCGACCAGCGGGCGCGCCGTATCACAGTGAGGGCACAGCGATGACCAGAAGAAATAGAGCTTAAGCGAAAGCTGCCCCTGCGCATCGGTGTCATACCAGCTCTCCTCCTCCCGGGCACTGATCGAGGTAAAATAAAGGGCTGAGAACAGCGATAGCAGCAGCAATAGCACAGGCAGAAGATGCGGCAAGACCCTGGCCTTATCATCAAACTTTCTTATTGTTTTACAATCATTCATCACTTATCACATAGAACCGAAAATTCAGCCTCTTCCATAACAATAGCGGGCAAGCCATTCACTCCCAAAGATAATCGCTCTAAAAAGAAAAACCACGTAAAAACAGGGATTTTTACTTATGAAACAGCGGTGACACATTTCACTTGGAACATATTACTATTTCAGTATGTTCCAACATGGAAAAGTACAACATATTTCCTACCTTGAGTTAATCCGCTGCAAACCTTAGCAGGTCACGGAGGGACAAGGTATGAGCCAGCTCAATCAACACCGCAGAGAGAGCCTTCACGACATTCATGTGGTGCTCAACTACGGGCCGCTCGGCCTGGTACAGGCTGCCACCGAACATATTAGCCAGGACCAGATGCAGGTTAATACCGGCGCCATCATCCTCAACCACCATGCGGAGGTGGAGATCGTGATAAGTATCCCCGGACTGGAATACAGTGAACATCACCGCATCGCCGCTCAGGTGATCCACTGTGGCGAGAATGGCAATGCGACCCTCGGCTTTCGTTGCTGCGGGGAAAAGACGATGCAGGCACTACTCCCCTACGTCACCATTCATTAAATCAGTACAAAACATCATGCAAAAAAAACGCCCCTTTCGGGGCGTTTTTTGTCTGACAGAGCCAGCGAACTACTGAATCGCTTTCAACTGCTTCTCAATAACCTTGGCCGGTAGCGGGATATAGCCATCCTTCACCACAACCTCCTGACCAACCCTGGAGAGCACCATCTTAATGAACTCTCGCTCCAGCGGGGCCAGTGGCTTATTGGGCTGCTTGTTAACGTAAACGTAGAGGAAACGACTCAGCGGGTAGGTGCCGTTCAGTGCATTCTCGTTATTCGCCTCAACAAAGGCCTGACCGGGCTTCTTGGCCAGGGCAACCGCCTTAACACCGGAGGTTTTGTAACCGACACCAGAGTAACCAATACCGTTAATGGAGCTGGATACCGACTGCACTACTGAGGCCGAACCGGGCTGCTCGTTAACCGTGTTCTTATAGTCACCCTTGCACAGTCCCTTCTTCTTGAAGTAACCGTAGGTACCGGATACCGAGTTACGACCGTAGATCTGGATGTTCTTATTGCCCAGAGAACCACCAACTCCAGCCTCTTTCCAGGTATTAATATCAGCATCACCACCACACTTACGGGTAGAGGAGAAAATAGCATCCACCTGCGGAATGGTCAGCCCCTTAACCGGGTTGTCCTTATGCACGTATACCGCCAGCGCATCAATAGCAACGGGGATGGCAACAGGCTCATAACCGTGCTTTTTCTCGAAGGCCTCTTTTTCCTTATTCTTCATCTTGCGGCTCATCGGGCCGAGATTAGAGGTGCCTTCGGTCAGCGCAGGTGGAGCAGTAGAAGAACCGGCGGCCTGAATCTGAATGTTGACGTTGGGGTAGGCGCGTTTGAACTCCTCAGCCCACAGGGTCATCAGGTTGGCCAGGGTGTCGGAACCGACACTG
>JBFFJV010000348.1:0-2883 GCA_041555695.1 Thiohalomonadaceae bacterium
CTGGCCAACACAGCCCCACAACCAATTGCATAAACCATATACCCTAGCTGGCTGATGGTGGAATAAGCCAGCACGCGCTTGATATCATGCACAACCGCGGCCATGATAGCCGCCAATAAAGCCGAGCCCAAACCCATCGTCGAGGCCAAATGCGGCGAGGCCAAGTGCGGCAGCGCCAAGTAAGCGGGAGCCTGAGTGATGGGAAATAACACAACCCCACTCACCGGCGCCGGTCTCGGCCTGCGACGGCCCCTGATGGGGTCGCTGGCCGAGGTCAGTGAACCACCGGTCGATTTTATGGAGGTCGCCCCCGAGAACTGGTTGGGGATTGGCGGCGCCCTGGGCAGGCAGTTTCGTGCCTTTAGCGAACGCTACCCGATGGTGCTGCATGGCCTCTCCCTTAACATCGGTGGTCCCGCGCCGCTGGATGAGACCTTTCTCTACCGACTGAAAGGCTTTATGCAAGAGCACCAGGTACCGCTCTATAGCGAGCACCTGAGCTATTGTGGTGATGAGGGTCACCTTTACGACCTGATGCCGATCCCCTTCACCGAAGAGGCAGTGCATTACGTGGCCGCACGAATCCGTCGGGTACAGGATATTCTCGAACAGCGTATCGCCATTGAGAATGTCTCCTACTACGCCGCCCCCGGACAGGAAATGTCGGAGATCGACTTTATCAACGCCGTCATCACCGAAGCTGACTGCGACATGCTGCTTGATGTGAACAACATCTATGTCAACAGCATCAACCACGGCTATAACGCCGACGAATTTCTCAAGGCACTGCCCGGTGAGCGCATCGCCTATATCCATGTGGCGGGCCACTATGTCGAAGAGGAGGACTTTCTTATCGACACCCACGGCGCGCCGATCAACGACCCGGTGTGGCAGCTGCTTGAAACTACCTACCAACAGTTCGGGGTACAACCGACCCTGCTGGAGCGTGACTTTAACCTGCCACCACTTGATGAGCTGCTCGATGAGGTCACCATTATCCGTTACTACCAGGACAACAGGGGGGAGCACCATGCCGCACGCGCATAACGTTGATCAGGTACCGCTCTTCATGCAGCGCCAGTATGAATTTGCGCTGCGCATTCGCGACCCGCAGAACGCCCCCGCACCCGATGATGTGGCCCCCAAACGGATGGCCGCCTACGAGGAGCTGTTCTACAACAACATCAACGAAAGCCTGAGCAACGCCTTTCCGGTGTTGCGCAAACTGCACGACGATGAGCGCTGGCATGGCCTGTTGCGCGACTACTTCACCACCCACCGTGCCCGCACCCCGCTGTTTCATGAGATGCCACGTGAGTTTCTTCTCTATCTGGAGCAGGAACGTGAAGAGCATGAGAATGACTATCCCTTTATGCAGGAGCTGGCCCACTACGAGTGGATAGAGCTGGAACTGCTGACCGCCGAAGACAACATTCCGGGCTACAATATCGATGGCAATCTGCTGAGCAGCCCCCCTGTGCTGTCACCGCTCACCCGCATTCTCAGCTACCACTATGCGGTGCATAAAATCGGCCCCGACAATATTCCCCAGCAACCTGGCGAGACACCCACCCACCTGCTGGTCTACCGCGACTCGCAGGACAAGGTCGGTTTTATCGAACTCAACCCGGTCACGGCACGACTGCTGCAACTGCTCACCGAGCGAGCGGATAAGAGCGGAGAGCAACTGCTGCTGCAGATCGCCGCCGAGCTGCAACACCCCAACCCACAAACCGTGGTTGACGGTGGCAGCGAGATCCTGCGCGACTTGAAACAGCGCGACATTATTCTCGGCACCAGGACCTAAACAGGGAGAAGAGCGATGATCATTCGAACCGCACAGAAGGCCCATTCACTGCTCGATAAGAGCCGCTTCGCCGATTTTCTCGGCTCGCTGCTGCTGCGTCTCTACCTCGCCCCCATCTTCTGGATGGCGGGCACCAACAAGCTGAACAACATGGAATCGACCATTGAATGGTTCGGCAATGCAGAGTGGGGGCTGGGACTCCCCTTCCCCGCCCTGTTGGCCTACCTGTCGACCTTTACAGAGATCTTCGGTGCGATCTTTTTAGTGTTCGGTTTTGCCCTGCGTTACATCTCGATACCGCTGATGATCACCATGGCCGTCGCCGCCGTCACCGTCCACATGAAAAACGGCTGGCTCGCCATCGCCGAGGGGGCTGGCAGTATGTTCGCCAATGAGCGCACCGTCGGTGCCATCGACAGGCTGGACAAGGCGAAAGAGATCCTGCGCGAGCATGGCCACTACGACTGGCTCACCGAAAACGGCAGCTTCGTAGTGCTGAACAACGGCATCGAATTCGCCGCCACCTACTTTGTGATGCTGCTGGTACTCTTCTTCATCGGTGCCGGTAACTATGTCAGTATCGACTACTGGCTGCGTCGTCGCTTCATGCCTAACTGACTGGGGTAATCACTATGCTGATCAAAAAACCGGACGATATCAGACCCTCCGAGATCACCTCGGAGAGCGTCTATCAGGAGCGACGCCGCTTTCTCGGCATGGCTGCCGCAGGCACCGCGATGCTCACCACCGGAGGGTTGCTACTGCCCGAGCGCGAGGTGATTGCTGCGACAGGCTCTCGCTCACTGGGGCCATTAAAGAAGAGTCCCTTTAGTACTAGCGAAAAACTCAACGCTCTCGAAGACATCACCGGCTACACCAACTTTTACGAGTTCGGCACCGGCAAGGAAGACCCTGCCAAACACGCCCATCAGCTGAAGACCGCTCCATGGTCGGTAACCATAGAGGGCGAGGCGGAGATCACCGGAAAATTTAATCTGGAGGATATCCTCAAACCCCACCCGCTGGAGGAACGCATCTACCGCCTGCGCTGTGTCGAGGCCTGGTCGATGGTGATC
>JBFFJV010000349.1:0-2878 GCA_041555695.1 Thiohalomonadaceae bacterium
ATGACCCCGAAGTCTTTAATGACATCGCCACCATTCGTAGCGTCAGCCAGACCCCCATCGACCTGCATATCATCAGCCCCACACCCAGCAACTATTACCCGCTCATCGCTGAGTACAAGATTGAGTATGTATCGTTCCAGTACGAGGAGTTAAGCGAGCCGCTGCTTATCCCCGAAACGGTCACCTCAAAGATTGGCCTGGCCATCACCTCTACAACCGATAATGCGGTTTTCGCGCAATATGCCGAGCGTTTCGATTTTGTGTTAATGATGTGCACCACCCCCGGTGTCAGTGGCGGCACCTTCGATAAAGAGAATTTCCGTAAAATCCGCCAGTTCCGCAAACAGTTCCCGGGCACCCGGGTACATGTTGATGGCGGGGTGAACCATGAGGTCTCCTTTATCCTGCGCAACATGGGGGTCGACGCCTCGGTTTCAGGCTCCTACCTGATGAACAGCAACTCGGTTGGCGCGGCGATGCTCAACCTGAAAACCCATGAAGTCGACTCGCACTTTGTGGTCAAGGATTTTATGCGCGAACCTGAAGAGACCCCGTTGCTGTCTCAGAAACAGGCGAGCCTGCATTCCGCCCTCACATCCATAGAACAATATGGCCTCGGTTTTACCCTGCTGGTAAATGACAGTCATCAACTACTGGGTATGATCACTAATGCGGATATCCGCCGGGGACTGCTGAAACATATTGATGACTTCAATGCGATTGAAGTAACAGACATCATCAATACATCACCGTTGGCCATTGATGAGCAGGCCACCGTCAGTGAGATGCTACAGCTGATCAAACAACAGTCATTCCCAATTAACTACTTACCGGTCATCGACAACGAAAGACGGGTAACCGGCTCGCTAACCTTCATGAATCTGATCAAGGGTGAACTATGATCCTCCACTCAGCTAAAGACACTCCGCAGGCCACCATTGAGGAGGCTGCCCGTGAACTGGATGCATTCCATATCGTTAAGCCGGAGTATCATGTTTTAATCACCCCCTCAGCACTCAAGGAAGTGCCACAGAAATATCAGGGCATCACCGTAGAGAGCTTTGTCTTCGATAACGACATGCAGCTTGCCAGCGCCAGCTATATGCCGCAAAAGCGCCATATCGATATTGGCAACATCAGTATTGGTGGCACCACCAATAACACCATGATCATCGGTGGGCCCTGCTCGGTGGAATCCGAGGAACAGATCACCACCTCGGCCAAACTGATGAAGGAGCTGGGTATTTCAACCCTGCGCGCCGGCTGTTTTAAGCCCCGCACCTCACCTTACAGCTTTCAGGGGCTTGGCATGGAGGGGCTGCGACTGCTCGATAAGATGCGCTCGCAGTTCGGCCTGAATATTATTACCGAGGTGCGTGACTCCACCCATGTTGATGATGTCATCGAAACCACCGACATCATCCAGATCGGCGCCAAGGCGATGTATGATCAGGGTATTCTTCGCCGTTGCGGCCAGACCAACAAGCCGGTCCTGCTGAAGCGTGGCTTTGGCACAACTCTGCAGGAGTTTGTACAGGCCGCAGAGTTTGTCCTCTCCGGCGGCAATGACAATGTTATCCTCTGTGAGCGCGGTATTCGCACCTTCGAGACCAAAACCCGCTTCACCCTCGACCTGTGCGGCGTTGCCTACCTGAAAGAGTACACCAACCTGCCGGTCATTCTCGATCCCAGCCACGCCATGGGCTACCGCTATGGAGTACCGGATCTGGCAAGGGCATGTGTGGCGATGGGAGTCGATGGTCTGCTGATTGAAGTACACCCCGATCCCTCAGTGGCACTTTCAGACGCGGCGCAGCAACTTGATCACCAGATGTTCAAAGAACTGATCGAAAGCCTGCGTCCGGTCGCACAATCCGTTGGTCGAACCATTATTTAACCCCATGCCAAAAAGCGAAATCAAAATGCTGGCCCTGGATGTCGATGGTGTAATGACCGACGGCGGCATGTACTACACCGAAGGTGGCGAAGAGGTAAAACGCTTCGACACCAAGGATGGCCGCGGCATCATCCACCTGCAACGCGAAGGCGTTGAGGTGGTCATCATTAGCTCAGGTTTCAAAGAGACCATTATCAGTGAGCGCTGCAAAACCCTGGGAATTAAAAAATATTACGTTGGCACCAGTGGCAAACTGGAGATCCTTGAGCAGTTCTGTCAGGAAAGTAAGATTAAACTTGCAGAGGTCGCCTATATTGGTGATGACATTAATGATCGGGATGTCATTAAGGCTGTAGGTTTCTCTGCCTGTCCTGCCGATGCCGTTGGCTCCATTAAAAGTATCGTTGATGTGGTATTAACGAAAAATGGTGGTTATGGTTGTATCCGGGAGTTCATTGATGAGCACCTGGAATATCATTTTTAACCATCATCATGATTTCACTGTTACGTTAATCCCGAGAAGAGAATAAAAATGAGTTTTCACATCGTCATTCCCGCACGCTATGCCTCAAGCCGGCTGCCCGGAAAACCGCTACGGGACATTGCCGGAAAACCGATGATCGCCCATGTCATCACTCACGCCCTGCAGAGCGATGCCGAGCGCATCATTGTTGCCACGGATGATCAGCGTATCGCCGATGTCGCCGCCACGTTTGATGTTGATGTGTGTCTTACCTCCAGCTCTCATAACTCGGGGACCGAGCGCATTGCCGAGGTCATAGACCAGTATCAAATACCGGATGAAACCATCATCGTAAATATGCAGGGTGACGAGCCACTGATGAACCCCGGCAGTCTCAACCAGGTCGGTTACGCCCTGGTGAACGACAGCTCCGTACATATGGCAACCTTAAGTACACCGGTCACAGGCGTGGATGAACTTTTTGACTGGAATGTGATTAAGCTGGTCTGTGATGGCGC
>JBFFJV010000350.1:0-2865 GCA_041555695.1 Thiohalomonadaceae bacterium
GCCAAGATAATATTCCCAGGAGAGTCAGGATCACTTAGCGGGAAAATTGGCTCGTAATCCAGAAGGATGTTAACCCCAGCGATAACGTTACGGAGCTTTTTATAACCAGGATACTGGTGTACCCGATAGCCATCACCCAGCACTTTGGCCTGATTGATTGTCGCGGGATACCACGCTGTTTTTGAACGCGGGATCGTGTTGGGGGTATCCAAACGCTTTGCGTTATAGGTCAAAGAGAATCCGTTTGTACCTGTTAAAACGGCTATACGCGAATAATGACCAATGTCTAACACATCTACCTTTGCGCTTACCACATTATTAGTACCAAATATGATCTCAACTTCGCTCGCTGCGGGTGTGATTTTGGGTATCAAACTACTTTCCAGAGTCAGTATATCTTCAAGATCCTGGTAGGTCTTGTATTCAGATCTATATGAGGTGAAATCGGTTGAGTTGATAAATGATATGAATGTGGGCTCGCTGATGTCGATAAAGCTCACGCCTACCGGAGCTGTAGTATCAGAAGGATAGTGATAGAGGGCAAGCCATAGATCGGTGGCACTGAATGGAATGGGGTCTGAGAACGTGACCTCAAACTCCTGTTCTGTCGCCGTGATGCTGCTACCAGGAAACGCCGATGCAGATTTAGCAAAGTGCTCTTCTGAACGGTATGCAGAGGGGCTGCAAATTCTTGGCTGACCCTCCACATTATATTCACCCGTCAGTTCATCGGTATAACAGTTATTAATCTGGTGCATGGCAATGGGTACTATGGTGCCATCCATAGCTGTATTGCTTGAAAGTTTTAGCGTAAGTTTTCCAAAGCCGGGGCTACCTGGCTGATGATCAATCAGTGCGTAGGCACCTGAGTTGGGAAGAGGGTCATTTACAATAATTTCGGAAAGTAACTTTCTGGCGACAACGATGCTGTCGGCCTCCTCCCCTAGCTTCCCCCTGTAGATCACCTGAATATAGGCCGTGGTATCAGGAATGCTTTGGGGAGCCGGTGTCCATACGATGGTGTTATCGGCAGAGATGGAGGCAAAACGGAAGGTGAAGTTGGCGTGTGTGCTCGTCGGTGATTGTTCTGTTAGTTCGAGTGATGGGACTGCCTTAATCGTTTCACCCTGGCTATTCACATAGGTGACGACAGCAATGAGTTTACCTGCCTCCATCAAATCATCTGGGGTAGTATTGGCGAGACTAAGTGGCAGTTGCATGATGTCGCTGCTGGCCTCGTCAAGGAGCAGGTCAGTCAAGTGTGACTGATCGGGGCGATGCAACTCCATGCGCCCCCTGTAGGTGTGGTTAACCAGCTCATCACCATAGGCGATGATACGAGGTACCAAAAATTCATGGGCACGGTCGAAGTTCCAGCGATTCAGGGTGTATTTCGTGCATCCGGGGGTAACTGTTCGAATATCAAGGGCCACTGTCTCAATATTGTAGAGGTAGTTAGTGCACTCGTCGTGATACTCATCAGCCTCTTTACTGAAGATTGACATGCTGGCGGCTCTATCGTTATGGACGACACTATTTGGCTGGCTGGGGTCGGTTACATCAGAACCATAGAAATCGATGTCGCCTGATAACTCTGCTCCTGTTATTGAGCTAACTGGAGCCGAGTTATAAGGCCCGGTGTAGGGGGTGTTCTCACACTGTGTGTAGAGGTCTCTTATATCCACACTCGTCGCTGTGGCGTCTGCAGTGGGAGAGGTGTAGCGGCTGCCGTCGAAGCTGGTGTCGTTACTGACAAAATTACGGTTGGTGAACTCGGCTAGTCCTCTGCCGCTCTCATTGTCAAATAGCTCGCGGGCTGTTGCAATGTTAAATTCGGGGCGGGTGTAGGCGAGTGGGATTCTTGGGTTTTCGCAGCCGCTAGCATTAACTCGGTTGATGGTGTGAGCGATGATTTTACTACGATGAGCTTTTGAGTAGGCTTCATATTTGCTTTGCCATCCAAAGCCGTTGACGATCTGCTGCAGGAGGTTTGGGTCATCGGCAAAGTAGAGGTGTTGATCCAGCCGAACATGCTCTGGTTGCCCCATGTCGGCGACAAGGTGCAACACATGCCCCATGCTATAGAAATGTTTCATGCGGTTCTCTTTACGCACAACCGAATCGGTTTCGGTCAGCGCCCTGTAGAGATACTCCCTGGCATCGTGGAGCGAGTAGTTCTGGCCGAGGCAGCATGATACATCCTCCAGTTGACCGGTTTCGAGGCTCCACGTGTTGTCTTGTGCTGCCTGTGCGTCTTCCAGTGCCCAGTCTAGGGTGGGTCGCCCGCCTAGTGCGGAGAGTCCAACGCCTGTTTTGTTTGTGCTCGGGTCGTAAAAGTGGTTTAGGGGGCGGATGCCGTCGTCTTCTCTGAAGCTTCCCCAGTAACGAATTTGCTCAATCGTTTGAGGTGGGTAACTGGTTCCATCGCTATGTGTGTATTGATAGGTTTCAGTGAGTTTGAAACCTAAAGTGTCTTGAATAAAAGAATCTGGAGATGTTGTGACCTTTGAGAGTTCGACATGGGTGTCTTGCTCGTAAGCATATGCGTTTGTAAACAGTAACAAAATGCTCGCAGCAGTGTGTTTTGTGAATTTCATCCGTGTACCCTCTTATTTACATCCAGTTTGTACTGGTACCTTGAAACTAATATGTCCTTCAGCTTTGTTGTGTAATTCGCGTTCCTTGAATATCAGGTATTGAAGAGTCATTGGTATTCTAGTAAATGCGCACTTTACAGAAATTCCTGTGGTGTTGTTTGGAAATAGGCCAATGCTAGACACTAATCCCCATGTATAGCTGTCCAGGCTGTCGGCCTGTTGTTTTATTGAAGCATCGCCCAAAGGCCGCACTCCAAAATCACGTCCA
>JBFFJV010000351.1:0-2832 GCA_041555695.1 Thiohalomonadaceae bacterium
CCCTACTGCCAGCGCGGCTACAGCACCGTAATGGAACTGATGAAAAAGTATGATGGCAAAATCCAGTTCGTCTATAAGCACCTGCCGCTCGATTTTCACGAATCAGCCATGCCCACCGCACACTACTATGAAGCACTGCGCATGCAGAACAACGAGCTGGCCTTCAAGTTCCATGATGCCGTCTTCAAGGACATCACCAAGCTGAAGCAGGGCGAACCCTACCTGAAACAGCTCGCACAGCAGGCCGGTGCCGATATGAAACTGCTGGCAAAGACCCTGGAAGGTCGTAAAGACGAAATCCACACCCGCATCCAGCAAGACATAGACGAGGCGCGCAAGTTCGGCATGACCGGCACCCCTGGCTTCCTGCTTAACGGTATCCCGCTGCGCGGCGCTTATCCCATTGCGCAGTTTGAGAATGTGATTAAAGAACTGCAAAAGAGGAAGCTGGTGAAGTTGTAACAGCCACAATAACTTTTGTAATGGAAGGGGCCGAAAGGCCCCTTTTTATTGTCACCCAGGCTATTTCGGCGCACGCTATAGCCTGCTTGGATATCAAAGTGGAAATTGCTAGCCTTACATTCAACAGTGCATTATTAATGGAACAACACTTTAAGGAGTCTTTTCATGTTCACAGGGATATTGTGTAGGCACGGTGAACCCTTTCTTTTAATTTCCTCGCTCCCTCATTTAAACCCCGCCCATAACTCAATAGGGACGGCGACGGCAGCTTCTACCAGAGCAGCTTCTACCTCACCGCCCCGCTACAGCACGACTACACCGCCGCCGCTATTAACAACGTCACCCTACGTATCACCATGGCTGATGGCTCCTTCTACACCACCGAGACGATGGTCGTCACTCACGGCAGTGAGCACTACGATGCGATATTCCTCTCGTTGTGGGATGGGATGAATGATGCATTGTTGGCGAATGATCCGCTGGTGGCGCTCAACTATCTTGAGCGTCGCGCACAGGGGCAGTTCGCCAACACCTTCCGCGTGATCGCCCGGCGTATGCAGAGCATTGTCGATGAACAGACAGGGAGTCCTGTGGAAGGGGCGGTAGTTGTCGGCATCTGGCAGCTAGAATCGCAGGGTTTCGAGCACTCTTACGGCGCGGCGATTCATGTGGTGGAGTCTGTCAGTGACCAGGCCGGACGCTATCATCTGCCCGGATTTGATGCGCGTTTTGTGGGGCATCTTGGAGGCCAATTGATGGATAGAGATCCGTATGTTTATGTTTGGGCAGAAGGGTACAGCCCTAACAGTGCCGGTCGAGGCCTCAGTGAACCCGGTAAGGGCTTTCACCGTGTCTCGCCACTTAGCGGGCGGGATATTGGGCTTAAGCGAGAGGCGTTGGATAATAGGTTTATTGCCCGTCTGTGGGGGAGCGGAATCCGCTCACTCGTCAATGCAGGGAACTGCGCGGTGACCCAGCTTCCCGCCCTAAGTTCACTGCTGGAAAGTATCGAACCGCAATGCGACAGGATTTTAATGGAAGGATATGGTCGTCATTGTGATTATTTTCATGACGAGAAAAAACGATGCGAAGGAGATGGAGTACCATGAAATGGAAATTTATCATCTGGTTAATAGTTGGATTCATGTTCAACACTCCTCTCTACGCGTATTGGAGTGAAACACACCAAAAATTTGCTGATGACATCTACGATGGAAACAATGACCTGAGTAGCATAGAAGGTAGTGAATCAATAAAAGACTACTACACCAACCGCCTCGGCTTCCCCCTCGACAGGGATTACATCTTCAACAACCTTGAGGCGTTGAGTCTCATTCCCGACTTTATTACCAAAAAAGATAATGGGTTTGCGACCTGGACAGTCAAAGACGAGGTAATGGCAGGTACGGAGATCTTTGTCCAGGGAGCCGACGATGAGGACTACTTGGTAATGCGTGCCAGCAACCACTTCTTCGACCCGGTGCATGACCAAAGCCTTGCGCAGAGTATCGAAACACGTAAGGAATATTTCTACCAGTACGACGATGCTGCAGCCGGAGCTACTGCATGGTTTATGGAGGCAATAAAGACCCCCGACTGGGCCCTGGAGGATAACGGCGAGGCCCCCAGCTATTAGGACCGTAGGGTGGGTTAGCGAAGCGTAACCCACCAACACCTACCCCCCTCGCATAACCACGGAAGGATTCTTAAATGCCAAACTACCGCAGAAACGACCTGGAAGGTGGATGTTACTTTTCACGGTGGCGCTGGCCGAGCGCAAATCCACCCTCCTCATCGACGCCGTTGATAACCTTCGCTCAGCCGTCGCTCGAGTCAAGAGCAAATACCCTTTTACCATTAATGCCTGGGTGGTGCTGCCGGAACATATGCACGCCATCTGGACCCTGCCGGAGGGTGATAGTGATTACCCTTTGCGATGGCGACTCATCAAGGGTGGATTTTTGCGTTCACTACCTGCAACTGAATATCGACGAAAAAGCCGTGTATACAAGGGTGAACGTGGTATTTGGCAACGGAGATATTGGGAACATACCATCAAGGATGAAGACGACTATCGACGCTGCCATAACTATATTCACTACAATCCGGTAAAGCACAACTACGTGATTCGAGCGGCAGACTGGCCCTACTCTTCCATTCATCGCTATATTGCCCAGGGCATATACCCGGCTGATTGGGCTACCGATGAACTTAATGGTGCATTCGGTGAATGAGTTGGTGGGTTACGCTGCGCTAACCCACCCGACGGTCTTGCTCGGTAAATTTTGACTAAAACAACTTACCCGGCGGCAGGTATCGCCACTGCCCCGGCAGCAGTTTCCCCATCGACACACGCCCGATACGGATGCG
>JBFFJV010000352.1:0-2813 GCA_041555695.1 Thiohalomonadaceae bacterium
AGGATATCGCCCTGCTCGGCGGCCAGTGCCCGCTTTACCGCCGCCGCGCTTACCTCGGGGATGCGCCCCTCAGGCTCGCGCGGCAGGTAGTGGTGATCGACCGGGTAGCTGCGCCCCTCGCTGTGCAGCAGCGGGGCATCGAGCAGCCGCGCCACCCTGTCGCCATCAAGGGTGGCCGACATTACCAGCAATTTCAGGTCTTCGCGCAGCCCCTGCTGGGCATCGAGACAGAGGGCCAGCGCCAGATCAGAATGAAGATTGCGTTCGTGGAACTCATCGAAGATCACCAGCCCAACACCTTCAAGCTCCGGGTCCTGCTGCAGGCGACGGGTAAGGATCCCCTCGGTGACCACCTCGATACGGGTCTGCGGCCCTACCCTTGAGTCGAAACGTACCCGGTAACCGACCTGCTCTCCCGCCCCCTCGCCCAGCTCTGAGGCCATATAGAGGGCGGCATTGCGGGCAGCCAGGCGACGCGGCTCCAGCATCACTATCGACTTACCTGCCAGCCACTCAGCCAATTGCTCATCCAGCAACGCCAACGGCACACGGGTGGTCTTGCCCGCACCGGGCGGAGCCTCCAGCACCACGGAGGGGTGTTCCGCCAGGGCGGTGAGCAGTTCAGGCAGCAGGGGTTCGATGGGCAGAGAAGTCATGAGAAAGTATTGTAACGCAGGCGAAAGGGCGCGAGCTGTTCTATGCTTAAATTTCCTAAAGTTAATCGTAGGGGGACAGCAATGAAAAACACTTGGCTACTGATTGCCAACGGCAGCGAGGCTCGCCTGTTTGAGACCGAATTCCGCCCCAAAACACTGAATCTGTTACAGGAGATCCAGCACCCGGAGAGCCGTGAAAAGGGAGCCGAACTGGCCTCGGATAAGTCCGGACACTATCAGGGGGATGCCAGTACCAGTGGCAGCACACAGGGCTCTTTTAACGAGCCGACCGACCCTAAAGAGTATGAGATGGAGCGATTTGCAGGTGAACTGGTCCAGGTGCTGGAGACGGGACGCAATGCCAACAGTTTCGAGCACCTGATCGTCGCCTCTTCACCCAAGTTTCACGGCCTGCTGAACAAAAAGATGAATGGCCAACTCTCCAAACTGGTCGATAAGCACATTAACAAGGATTACACCGCGCTTAATGAAAAGGAGTTGCTTGAGCGGCTGACCTAGCAGTAGCACTGCACAACGAAAAAACGGCCCCTGATATTGATATCAGGGGCCGTTTTTTTAATGTGAGATAAATCAGTAGGCTGGGCAGGCCATGCCCAGCAGATAGTTACTTGCAGACAATGCTGGGCATCGCTGCCCAGCCTACGGGTTATAGCTATTCGATGGTGCTAT
This sequence comes from Thiohalomonadaceae bacterium, assembly GCA_041555695.1. Lineage (GTDB taxonomy): Bacteria > Pseudomonadota > Gammaproteobacteria > Thiohalomonadales > Thiohalomonadaceae > JAPHSX01. Next base: position 1,347 of record JBFFJV010000352.1, read on the forward strand.
AACGTTTATAGTCACCGGGCAGCTCGAACAGCTTCGATTCGGCCTTAAAGGCCTGGTCGATATCCACCAGTAGGCGTCCGCTACGTATCGAAACATCAAACTCCTGAATCGCCAGCCCCGACTCCAGCACCCACTCAGGGTAGAAGGTGTGTAGTGCCAGGTCGCAACCATCAATCATCTCGCCGGGCAGGTCACCGAGCATCTTCCCCTGCTCACCGGCGAGCACACGATTAAAGTCCCGCAATGCCTTGACGGTATCGGGCAACAGGCCGGGCACCACCATCGCGTCATAACAGAGCTTGTCGTTCACAAAAAGACGTAACTGATGCGGTTGTTTGCCGCCTATCTCTGGTGCCTTATCCTCAGACTCCAGTGATTGATCCCGCTTCAGGGGAATCGGTGACGGCTGTGTCACCTCGCGCATGGGAATTTCAAAGACCGTGCCGTCTTCATGGGTGACGCTGCTGATCAGCTGCTTTTCACGATCAAACAGCAGGTAATCCCCCTGAGGATCGCCATCATCCATGCGAACAATGGTGTCGGTAACGATAATACGCGAGGGGTAGGGCTCCAGCCCCGACTCACTCACCATGTAGCTCAGCATGACACCCTCGTGCATCTCGGCCAGCACCGATGTGCTAAGGCCCAACATCATCAACAGTGCGATGATTTTTTTACTCATTAACCAACCCCTTCCAGATACGCTAACTCTTCTTCACTAAAACCGGCCTCACGCCGCGCCTCGATATGAAACGGCGGTCGCAAAGGCCCGCCCATATACTCATCAATGAGACCATTAAAGGTTGGTACAGGTTCCAAACCCCTCTGATCACAGTGGTAATGGAACCAGCGGTTACCGATGGCGACATGTCCGATCTCATCACGCAGGATAATATCGAGCAGTGCCGCCCCCGCCTCATCACCACTCTGCAACAACTTCGCCTTAATGCCGGGATTTACATCCAGACCGCGAGCCTCCAGACAACGCGGCACCAGCGCCATGCGCACCATGCCATCGAAGGCGGTCTTTTGCGCCATCTCCCACAGACCGTTATGAGCGGGAAAGTCACCGTAGTCATAACCGAGGCTACGCAGATGATCACGCAACAGGCTAAAGTGGCTAGCCTCCTCATCGGCCACCCGCAACCAGTCATCGTAAAAATCAGCGGGCATGTCACGAAAACGGTAAGCGGCATCCAGGCCCAAATTGATGGCGTTAAACTCGATATGGGTCAGGGCATGAAACAGCACCGCCCGTCCTTCGGGTGTTACCGGTTTACGTTTAGAGAGAGCTTTGGGCTGCACCAGCTCGGGCTTAACCGGGCGCCCCGGGACCGGTACCGCCTGCGGCACCTCACCGCCCTCAATAGAGAAAATCCCCTCACGCCACGCCGCAAACAGCTCATGGGTAAGGCGTACCTTCTCATCGGGAGAATCGGTCATCAGCGCCTGGTAGACGGCAGGGAA